>JAFGVU010000166.1 GCA_016937855.1 Bacteroidales bacterium
CGGGACAAATTACTCAAAAACTAGTTTCTCAGTTTTTATCAACTTTTCCTCAATAAAAAGATTACAAATGTAAGTGCCAGCACTCCATCCTTTTGTTGGAATTATTGTTGTTTCGCTAGTAACAGGAATAATATCTTTTAAATGCCCATTTAGTCCTGCAATCTTAATTTCTGCATTTTTATAGTTTAGCAGATTGGTTTTAACGGTAAAATCATGACTGCTTGGATTTGGAAACACCTGCATTTCAATACTCTCAAGATCAGGAATACCTCCGCCAAGTTCTATCCATATCGTTTTTTCTGCTGTCTTTACACATCCATCCTGTGCTACAGTAACCTGTACATTGAATTCGCCAACTTCTGTATAAGTATGCTCCACGACTTGGGATGCGGACACTGATCCTGTCGAAGTTCCAAAATCCCATTCCCAACTATCCGCATACGGATTATTATTGTATAGATTTACAATTGCTTCGCCATTGTTTAAATAAAAAGTATCTGCATAAGTGTTTATGCGTGGCTTCAGGTAATCGCATCCGTTATCAGGCATATAGAGTTTAACCATGCATTTTGTTCGTTTATCTGGAACAGGAGAGTCTCCACCCCAAAAACCAAAAAGTCCACCAATGTATAACGTGTCTCTAAATACTTCAAGAGCAGAAATTGTTGTGCTAAAAGCCCCTCCAATACTATCCCAAGATTCTCCATTCCACTTTTTTATTCCAAATGTCCAATCACCATCTTCTACTTTATAACTATTACCTACATAATATTCACCTCTATACATTGCACTTGCTTGAGGCCATATTGTTGTTCCATTTGCCGTTCCCATTGCATTCCACTTAAATCCATCCCACATAGCTGAACCCCATGAATCTTCACCATTAATTGCCGAAAACTGACCTCCAACAAATAAGAAAGAGTTTATTGTATCAGTCATTAGTTCATTAACGTAACCATTTGGTCTTGGATTAAAAGTTTCCCATTCTGTACCCCCAAGATATTTTCGTACTCCCCAATATCCTCCTGCATAGAGTTCATCATTAAATACTGCAAGTGCTTTTGTCCACATACCCATGTCACCAACATTTATCCATTCTTCTCCATTGTAAGCAACAATTTTTTTACATTCGAACTCTCCAATATCTTCAAAATTTCCTGCAATAAACAAAGTATCATGATAAATACAAAAGTCATATACATAAGCATTTACTTCTCCTATACTTGTTGACCGCCAGTTTGAACCATTCCAAATTGCAAGATTTGCTGTATTGGGATTTTCACTTGCGGAATGAAATGAACCACCAATGTATAAAGTATCTTTGTATCTGATAATAGCATTAACACCTCCATATTCTACGCCTTGTTGATATGTGATAATTGTATCCGTATTCCAACTAGCAATTCCATGTGAGATTCCATTATTTACATAAAAACCCCCCCCCCCTAAATATAAAATTGAATCTTTATAATTATAAAAGTCACTTATTGTGATAGGGTTTAATTGGACAACAGATTCATTCCAAATACTATCAATCCCATTAAAATCATCATTCCACACCTGTGAAAATGAAGCAATACTAACAAAGAAAATGCAAAATATTGAGAAAAGCTTTTTCATAATACAAATATACTTAAAAAAGGTTTAAGGCTTTAAGGATTAAGAAAATCATCTTAATCCTTAAAGCCATATTATTACCTATTGAGTAATTATCATTTTTTGACTTCAATTAGTTTTCCCGCTGGCGCGGATTTAGCTTCGCTGAGCTCTGCGCTAATTGGCGCATCGGTTGTAATCCGAGTGTCTGAATAATGCCTAAATTTACGAATTTATTCTTTGCTAAATTCATTGAACGCTATTTTTTTATTTAACAGTAATCAATTGCTGTGGTTCTACCACAACGTCTAACAAAAAATCCAGATCAGCATAATTGCGAGCTGAGCTAAACATATAATATTCTGGATTGACAACTAACATATCTTCTACTGGATTATCATGAATGTATTTTAGTTTCTGATAAAAAAAATTAGCTGAAAGAATAATTTTAGCTTGATTACTATCTTGCCATACTTTGTATTTTTGATCGCGTTCAAGATTTTTACAGGCATTTTCAAATTGATGTAAAATCCATTCTCGCCGACTTTATGGTGTTTCGACGATTAACTTAACGACTTGTTTTGAAGTGAATTTTTTAAAATCACGCAAGAATCCTGACATTCCTATTTCGGATGATACACTACAAATTATATGTAAATGACTCGGCATTAAACACCATCCATAAATTACTAAGGCTTTGTAATGAATTAAACTGTACAGAATTGACGCAGATAATTTGCTTTTTTTCGAGGCGCAAATTGCTGCAAATAGCTTGCGTCTCTTTGCAAAATTTGCAACAAAGAAAAAGGGCAAAAGAGCAAGTCAAAATGTATAGGTTAATTCATAACAATGCCTAACCCTTTTTCTTTTTGACAGTAGCGCAGTGAATCCACAATCATTAACTGTTGTTCCTTCCTTGTAAAAATACTTGTGCTGAGTTTATCGAAGTATCTATCCATTCAACAATTGTTAATGTTATGAAATATACGGCTTGTTGATCAAATATTTTATAGCGGTCGCCCATATGGAATTTTTTAAAAAAATAAAGAAATATTTAATATGGAGCAACACTCGGATTACAACCGAAAACGCCCAAGGGCGTTGAGCTCAGCGGAGCTAAATCCGAGCGAGCGAGGCACTACTATTTTACATATGTGTTTATAATATCTCATATCTTTTTTATTTTATTTCTTTTATATAATACAATTCTGTTCCACTTATGCTTGCGTCAAAATTATTGAATAATAATTCATATTGAATTTCGACACTGAATGTTTTATTGTTTTCTCTAAATTCTTTAGGTATATATAATTTTTCGAAATAAGCACAATGTGGTGGAACAACCGGAGACTCTGAATGGGTAAATCTACCACAATACTCAACATGCTGATTGGTATAAGGTATTCCATCATCATTGAATCCACTATCTTTATATTCAAAAGTCCCAGTATATATAGGCATATTTTCTACGGGTTCGTCGTATTTTTCACAACTGCTAAAAGCTAAAGTAACAGCAGAAATGAATGTTAATAATAAGAATTTGTTTTTCATTTTGTTTTTTTATGTTTAATAAATTTAGTTTCGATTACTAGATAAATCTAATGCATTTATTCTTGACGAATAATTAAGAATACATTAACCAAATGTTTGCTACAAACATACGAACTTAAAATCCAATAAAAGAACATTTTAAGATAAAATATCAGACAGCATAAAACCTTCTAGCTGCTATGTGTTAGGCTTACAATAAATTAGGGCATAAATCCGCCCTAAAAATCATAGTATTCATCACCTAAAAAGTGCAAAACCCTGATTATATACTATAAATATCACCTAAGGATTTAGTGCTATTTCTAACTTTATTTTTGCTCTTTTTGCTTTTTTTGATAATCGAAAAACACCTAAAACGTCATTTTTTTGTGGAATTGTAAAAAAAATGGAACCATTTTGGAGGGAAAAACACCC
>JAFGVU010000167.1 GCA_016937855.1 Bacteroidales bacterium
TATTATGAAAAATATTAAGTTCGAAGATGCTGTAAAGAGGACTTTAAACTTTGATTTATCAAATTTTGGCATAAATATCCCCAAATCCGTTCAAAATATCTCGATATATCTTCACATATTTAGGGATATTTCTACTCAAAATTTTTATAAACTGTGACCGAAGCTTAGGTCGAACTCACGTTATAATAGCTTTTTGAACTCGTCAACTATTAGTGTTTGTTCAATATTAGATTGTGTTCCTGCTTTCATGTTTTTGATTGTAGCTGTATCATTTTTTAGTTCATCCTCTCCAATTACAATGACATAAGGAATGTTTTTGTTGTTGGCATATTTAAATTGCTTATCCATTTTTGCTTTTTGTGGAAAAATCTCGCAGCTAATACCATTTTTTCTAAGATGATTTGCAATTTCGATGCATTTTTCTTCTTCGGTCTTGCCAAAGTTAATAAATAGTACATCGGAACTAATATTTGTTTCTTCCGGGAATTTATCCAACTGACTCATAACATCATAAATTCTGTCGGCACCAAATGAAATACCCACACCTGAGATGTCTTTAAGGCCAAATATTGCAGTTAGATCGTCGTATCTACCACCACCACAGATGCTTCCAATTTCGACATCATTTGATTTTACTTCGAATATTGCTCCTGTATAATAATTAAGCCCGCGAGCCAGACTTAAATCCAATTCAACTGCTGATTTTACAGGAAACTTGTTTATGTATTCGAAAACTGTTTTTATTTCGGCTATGCCTTGAATCCCAACTTGTGAGTTTTCGAGCATTTGCTCAAGAAATACTATGCTTTCCTGGGTGTTTCTTTTTATTTCCAGAACAGGTTTTAGCTTTTCGATGGCAGAATCCGTCAACCCATTTTGTTTCAATTCTTCGATTACTTTTTCGATACCAGCTTTGTCTATTTTATCAATAGCCACAGTTATAGGTGCAAACTTATCTGTTTCTCCTATAGCTTCTGCAATTCCTGCTAATATTTTTCGATTGTTTATTTTAATGGTGATGTTTAAATCAAGTACATCAAAGACATCATCAATAATTTGCATAAGTTCGAACTCGTTGTACAAAGAATTTGACCCAATTACATCAACATCACATTGAAAAAATTCGCGATACCTTCCTTTTTGTGGTTTATCTGCTCTCCAAACAGGCTGAATTTGAAATCTCTTAAACGGGAAAGAAATTTCGTTTCTATGTTGCACAATATATCTGGCAAACGGGACTGTAAGGTCATATCGTAAACCTTTTTCTGATATTAGATTTGTAATTTCAGAGATTTTATCTTCGCTAATTTCAGTTTTTTCAAGTTTGCCAAGATAGTTTCCTGAATTTAAAATTTTAAATAGTAGTTTGTCACCTTCGTCACCATACTTCCCTAAAAGTGTTGACAAATTCTCCATAGCAGGTGTTTCAATTGCCTGATAACCATATTTTTTGAATATCTGTTTGATATTATCGAAAATATAGTTTCGTTTAGACATTTCGGTTGGATTAAAATCTCTGGTGCCTTTTGGAATTGATACTTGTACAGCCATAATAATTAACTTTTAAACACTTTTAAACATTAAAGCGTATGTGAATGATATCGCCATCTTCAACTATATAGTTTTTACCTTCTACATGAAATTTTCCTGCATTTTTTAATGCGTTTTCGGAGCCAAATTCAATAAAATCTGCATATTTCATTACTTCTGCTCTAATAAAACCGCGTTGTAAGTCACTATGTATTGCTCCTGCAGCTTCGGGTGCAGACATTCCTTTTTTTATTGTCCATGCTTTTATTTCTTTAGGACCAACGGTGAAAAACGAATGGAGGTTTAGCATATCGTAGGCTTCACGAATCAATATGTTCACAATAGGCTCAGATAGTCCATAATCTTGTAAAAACTCCATTTTCTCTTCATTTGTATCTAATTCAGATATTTCTGACTCTAAAGCTGCAGCAATATTTAATACTTTTATTCCATCTTCTTTTATGGATGATTTTACTGCTTCGGTGTATTTGTTTCCGGTGTTAATCGAGTTTTCATCGATATTGCAAACGAACATTACTGGTTTCATTGTCAGCAGCGATAAATCTGCAACATATTTTTTATCCTCTTCTTTAATAGGAGCCGTTCTGGCATTTTGCATATTTTCCAGATGTTCGCGATAAACTTTTAATACTTCTATTGCTATTTTCGCTTCTTTATCTCCAGTTTTTATAAGCTTTTCCATCCGTAAGATTTTTTTCTCAACCGACTCCAGATCTTTTACTTGTAATTCTAGGTCGATAGTTTCTATATCTCTTACTGGATCAACCGATCCTTCTATATGAGGTAAGTTTTCATCGTCAAAACATCTGACAACATGAATCAAAGCATCAGCATTACGAATATCTGCTAAAAACTGGTTTCCAACTCCTTCGCCATGACTTGAACCTTTAGTTAAACCAGGTATGTCAACGATGTCAACTGTTGCAGCTACTAATTTTTCTGTTGGCTGTAACTTTTCCAATTTTTTTAATCTTTCATCCGGCACATTAATAACACCAATATTAGATTTGTTGCTGGCAAAAGCAAAATTCGTAGTTTCAGCTTTTGTGTTCGACATACAATTAAAGAGTGTTGTCTTTCCGCAATTCGCTATCCCAATTATTCCGCAATGTAATCCCATTTTTATTTTTAATTATTTTTGACAAAAATAGTTTTTTTAGCCTAATATTCAATTGTGCTTTCATGAATTTATTATGCAATCATCGCTAGCTTTAACAAATGCAATGTTTTTTAATCAACCTTTTTCGATAAATTTCGTTCTATTTGTAGATTTTGAATTGCGAATTATTAAAATTGTTTTCTAAAAAAGAATTTTGTCTTTGATGATTTTAGATTATTTTTGTTAAAAATTGCATAATGAAAAGATATATAGTAATAGTTATTGGTTTTGTATCCTTATGGTATTTGAGTTCTTGCGGCGGTGGGAGTACTGGACCAGCATCAAATCCGGTTATGTATGGTCTTGTTAATAGCACTAATTGGCGAAGTCCAGATCCTCATGCCATTTTAACTGATTATACTTTAAAGGTTTACGGTACTTCTGCGAATGGTCAGACTGTAATAATTACTATAAATTCAGCGGAGGTTGGTGAATATACAATGAGCCAGACAAATGGACATTATGCTGAATTTATTCCGAATATGAGTGCCAATGCAACTCGTTATTCTACTGTTAATAATGAAGGTGGAAGTGGATTTGTAAGAATTTCATCAATTAATGAGGAAACTAAATCTGTTAGTGGTACTTTTAATTTTAAGGCATACCGGCTATCGGATAATACTTTCAAAACGGTTTCGGAGGGTAATTTCTCTAACGTCCCATATAAGTATTATAATACTTCTGACACCAGCTCTTTTGATAATCTCTTTATTTTTAGTGATCATGTTCAGCAATGGACAGCTGCCGACATTACTGCTTATCGTAATGATACTTCTATTGTAATAATTGGAGAAGTTGATAGGAGTGAGGCATGGCAGAGTGTTACTCTCCGTATGTCGCCAACTATAAGTGCTGGAGTTCACTATATCACGGCCGAAGGTCCTGTTTGGGCAAAGTTTCAGGAAGGATTTTATGAATATGATGCTGTTAATGGCTCTATGACCATTATTGAGAACAACTCGGAAGATCGTATTATTAGAGGTACTTTCTTCTTCAATTATATTAATAACGAGGATCAGACTATGTCCATCTCTAGTGGACAGTTCGAAGTACAATACGAAGATTTGACTTCTCAGATTTAGTTCAGTTGCATATAGGGTAGGAGGTCTCTTAAGACATGCGTGATTAAATGAGCATAGTTATCTGAAAATTATATAAATTAACACTTTTATTATTTCAAAGAGGGGTCAAAATTTATTTTTATGGTGTAGCATAACCAAATTAGCAGTTCGCATTTTCTTTCTTATTTGTATCGATTAATCTATTAAGGGGGATGCTAATATTTCTATATATTTTAATGTTTTGCTAATCGTTAGGAATTTTTCCTGCTTTTGTGGTTTGTTTTTGTTTGGCATTTCTTAATTCTGCAATCCTGAGGTTTAGTAGCCCATACTTATTACTTAACTTTTAAGCAAAAAAAAAAACTGTCAACCAAAATGGCGACAGTTTTTTTATTTTTTTAACTAAGTACTAGTCTAATTGGTCAGCACCTTCACATTCGTAAAGAGCCATCATAGCAGCGAAAAACTCTTCGTAAACCTTTTCAAGGTCAGCTTTGTTGTCTTCCATGTACTTTTCCATAGCTTTTTTGCCTTCTTCATCTTCTTCGTACTTTTTGTCCATCTCTTTTTCAAAAGCGTCAAGTTCTTCACCTAGTTTTTTAAGTTCTTCAGCTTCTTTTTCATCGATTTTTTTATCTTCAGCAACTTTTTTAGCTACTTCAGTGTATTTTTCGATTTTTTTGACCATTTTTTTTGCGTCAGCTTCTGGTCCACCACAAGATGCTAAAGCAAGAACAAATGCTACTAAGCTTAATAAAATAGCGATTTTTTTCATAATTGATAAAATTTAAGTTTATAAAATTTAATAAAGTGTAAATAAAAACAAATTTTCTTTAATTTCAAACTTTTTTAATGTAATATTTTATTTTTTTTCTGTATTTGCCAACACTTGATGTTTATTTAAGATTCTCTGCACCTTCACAATTCCAAAGTGCCATTAAAGCTTTAGTATAATCTTTAACAATCTCTTTGTTTCTTTCTTCCGACATGTGACTCTCGAATTCTTTAGTCGCCTCCTCATCGTTTTCGTATTTCTCGTCCATTTTTGCTCCAAATTCTTCGATTTCGGCCATGATTTTATTTAGATCTTCAATCTCTTTTTCGTCTAAAACTTTGTCCTCCGATGCTTTAAAAGCTTTTTCTGTATAATCTTCATACAATTTCAACATTTTTTTCACATCTGCTTTAGGACCTCCACAAGAAGATAGTAATAGTACAATTGCGCTTACAGTAATTAGTAGTAATGATTTTTTCATAAAACGAATATATTTTTGTAACAAAGGCTAAAGATACAAAAAAAAAGATAATTTCATATTAAATTTTAAAATTTTGCAACAATTGGCATTCTTCGTCCAAATCCAAATGATTTTGAAGATATTCTCAAGATTGGAGGAGATTGAAATCTTTTATATTCACTGTTGTTTACAAGCTTGAGCACGAAACTGACTGTTTCCTTGTCACCGACAATTTTAACAATTTCCTCAAAAGGTAGTCTGCTTTCTATATATGCATAAAGGATTTTATCTAGTATCTCGTACTCTGGCAAAGAGTCGTTATCTTTTTGATCTGGTCTTAACTCAGCCGACGGAGCTTTTTTTATGGTATTTTGAGGGATAATGTCAGCAATGTATTTGTTGATGTATTCGGAAAGTTTGTAAACATCAGTTTTATAGACATCTCCAATAACAGATATTGCTCCATTCATGTCGCCATACATTGTCGAATATCCAACTGCTGCTTCGCTCTTATTAGATGTGTTTAGTACAATATGCCCAAATTTATTTGAGAAGGCCATTAGAATGCTTCCTCTTAGGCGAGCTTGAATGTTTTCTTCTGTTATTCCGGTTTTAGTGCCAACAAATAGATCTGACAATGTCGTTTCAAACTCTATTCTTAGTTTTTCAATATTTATAACATGGTATTTAACACCGCATCTTAAAGCCATATCTATAGCGTCGTCAACGGAATGCGAGCTCGAGTATGCAGTTGGCATTAGTAGTACATCTACATTTTCCGAACCCAGAGCTCCAACAGCAATAGCTAAACATAAAGCAGAATCAATCCCTCCTGATAAGCCTAAAACAGCTTTTGTAAAGCCTGATTTTTTGAAATAATCCCGAACTCCTAAAACAAGTGCGCTATATATGTCGGCATATTTGTTAGTAATATCAGATGGTAATGTTTTGATATTATTAAGAAAATTGAGATCAATAACTTTATAGTCCTCGTCAAAATAATTGGCTTCAACTATAGGTTGACCATTTTTATTAATAACTAAGCTGCCTCCGTCAAAAATCAAATCGGTGTTAGCTCCAGTTTGGTTTATATATAATATAGGTGTAGAGTATTTTTTTGCATTGTTAACTAAAATCTCTTTTCTAACATCTGCTTGATTATAAGAAAAAGGCGAAGCAGAAATATTTACAACAAAATCGGGATTAAATTTTGATAGATACTCCAAAGGACTGTTCTTGTAAAGCATTTCTTTGCTAAAGTTTCCAAATGATCGTTGTTCATCCCATAAGTCTTCGCAAATGGTTATTGCGATTTTCTTATTGTTATACTCTACTATTTCAAAAATATCGTTTGGTTCAAAATGCCTGTATTCATCAAAAATGTCGTATGTAGGCAACAGTGTTTTATTGATTGTCTTAATAATTTTTCGATTTGCAATAAAAATGGCAGAATTATATAAGTTCTTTCCTTTAGTGTTTTTGTTTATTGTTGGAGCACCAACTATTGCAGCTATTCCATCTGTTTGTTTAGCGATTTGTTTTATAGCTAGCTCACAGTCAATAATGAAATCTTCATTTTCTAACATGTCTAAAGGACTATAACCGCAGATAGATAGCTCGGAAAAAACAATAAGGTCTAATTTTTCTGCTTTTGCCTTATTTATTGCATTAATGATTTTATCGGTATTGTATTTTATGTTGCCGATATGATAATTTAGTTGCGCTAAAGCTGTTTTCATGATGGAAAATAATTAAAAAAACCCGGGTTTTGCCCGGGCATTATTCTTTTTGTATAGTCTATTAAAATAAGATACCTACTTTTAAATGTATGTCGCTAAGAGCAACTTTTGGCTTTGAAGTTGAGCTTTGATCAGCAACAGAAAATACTTCGGTATTATCAACATCTAGTAATCCTCCTGTGTAAATAATTTCGAATAAAATTCTGGTGTTGCCTGATAAGGAATACTCTGCACCACCACCAATATGCCATCCTGCATTGAACAAAGATATTTCGTCGCTAAGCAAAATATTTTCATCAGCTCCGATTGTTCCAAGAGCCTTTATATTAATTAATGGTGTAACACCTGCTTTAAGGAAATAGGTTAAATATCCTATCTCGTTTGTTTTACCTTTAAACCCAACAGGTATCGCAAGATAATTTAGATTATACTTGATAGAGCTTCCTGCTGGCAGTGTGTCGTATGGTAGTCCTTCATCAGGAGTAACATTAATGGCTCCATTTACAAAATTTACTGTTCCTCCCATATTGTTAAACTGAATTCCAGATGATATTGCAAAATTGTCAATAAGATTGATATCAATTAAAGCACCAAAATTATAGCCAAACTTCATTCCCTCGGTATTGATTGTTTTGCTATCTGTACTCATCCACGACATTGTAGGACCAATAAACAGACCTCCTGATACCTTTTGTGCAAAAATATTTCCGGCTAAAATAAGAGCAAGTATGCATACAATAAATTTTTTCATATCTTTAGGATTTTAAATTAATATATTACAAAAATAGGAATTATTTTTATTAACTTGTAAAAATGAAGAAAAATTTAATATACATTTTGGGTGCAATTGCAATAATTATTATTGTTGCTCTAATTGTTAGGAATTATTTAAACCGAAATCCACTTGATGTGGATGTCTCAGATATTGAACTAAATGTTAAAGTGGAAAGATTTGATCTTGAATTGTATCAGTCCTCCGAATCCTGGGATGGTATTATAGCCCTCCGCGAAAAATATGGATTGTTTTTCGAAGTATATAATGATGATATTATTGGTATTGGAGGGATTGAGAACTCTTCTTATTTAGTTTATCTTAATACATTTCTTAGTGATTACGCTGTTATTGAGGCCGGACGTGAAGTTAAAAAGCAATATTCAGATTTAAATCAGCTAAATGACGAACTTACCGGCGGTTTTAAACATTTACTTTATTATTTTCCGGACGAGGAAATACCTCGAATAGTTTCATTTATTGCAGGTTTTAATCAGTCGATTGTATTATTGGATGGGTTTATTGCTATTGGATTGGACAAATATCTAGGGCAGGATTGTCCGCTTTATGACATGATGGAAATACCTGATTTTGCAAAGTTTGAAATGACTCAAGAGCAGGTCGCTATAGATGTGATGACGGCGTGGGCTACTGACAAATATCCTTATTTGCCGGAATCAGATAATCTTTTAAATCAAATGGTTTACAACGGTAAGATATTGTATTTTCTGGATGCAATGTTTCCTGATTTTGATGAAGCACGAAAGTGTAAATACACTCATGAACAGCTACAATTTTGTTATCAGTTTGAACGTGATATCTGGACAAATTTCTTGGAAAATAAATTGTTGTTTGAAACTGATCATTTAACTATTCGAAAATTTGTTGATAGTGCTCCATTTACTCATCAGTTTGGCCCTGATAGTCCGCCGCGTGTGGCAAATTGGATTGGATTGCAAATTGTTAGAAGCTATATTAAAAATAATGATGTTAGCTTGCAGCAACTAATGGAGGAAACTGACTATCAAAAGATATTAAACTTATCGGAATATAATCCAAAATACTAAATTCAATTTTTGAAAATTTTGGTAATTAGTTTTTGTTATGCCAATGCAAAGCTAAATTTGCCAATAAATTACTGAATGTCTGCATTGCATGTGCAGTGTCTTCAGATATAGCCTGTTTTTTAAGTCTTAACAATAATAAACTCTGCACTGCATTGATACAGATCTCTATATCCTTTACATTGTCGTCAATTTTTGCAATTTTTCGATATTCGGCGATGTTTGGTTCAGCCCATCGGTAAAGCTCTTTGTGTTTATACTCAGTTGGAATATTAAGCAGTTTGGCATTTAGAGTTTCAAGCTCTTCGATTATCGCTTTTATTGAAAGTAAATCACCCGAAGTCTCTAAGTTTTGCTCACGCATCTCAATAATTAAATTAGAATACCAATTCTTGATTTCAGTTTTTGTTAATTCGGGAACATCATAATTGTTAATAATTAATTTTTCAATATTGTTAATATCAAAATTATTTGCGCGTAAAATATCTTGTATCTGACGCATATAAATAATGTACTCAATAATGTTTTCCTCTTTTTTTAGATTTGCAATTATCATTTTTCGTCGTCTTTAAATTTATCAATTAGTCGTCTTTCTTTTTTAGTTGGGCGCCCACTTCCTCTTTCTCTCTGGGTAAAGTTGTTTTTTGCGAGGCTAAGTTTTGCAAGTTCTTCTGAAGAGGTTGTTTCTTTTACATTTTCTTGTGCAATAGGTGCAGAAACACGTTTCTCTATCAAGCCTGTTACAATAAAACTTCTTAGAATTGGCGGAAACTTAATTTCAATTTTATCATTAATCCTAATCATTCGAGATGCTTTTGCTTCTGAATCATTGACAAAAATATGTCCCTTTTTGCATTTATCAGAGGCAAGCGTACGAGTTTTAAAAACTCTCACCGCCCATAAATATTTGTCAATTCTTACTTGTTCACACATAGTTTATAAGATGTTAATAGCAAAACCTCAATAAAATTTTTTACATTAATTTATTTTATTATTTTAGGCAAAAATAATATTAACCAAATTATTATCATAGATGAAAAGGCTTTTTATTTTTTCAACGCTCGTAATGCTTGTAATGTCAATGGGTTTGCAAGCACAGAAACAATTCATGGATGGAGATATTTATAGCACAGACCCGATTGATCCGGCTGCGTTTAATGACAAATTGTTCCAAGATGTGTTGCTTTATAAACTAAACTTGTACATGGATTCGATAGGTTTAGAAGGATATGAGATAAGTGAGTTTCTAATGCAACCTGCCAGAGAACATGCTATTATTATGGCAGAGGACTCTAAAGCAAGCCTTGAAGGCAGCGGAAGATATAAAACTGTTCGTGATAGACTTGTTGCTGTTGGCGGTACAGGTGTAGGTGATGAAGTCGTATCTCGTAACACAATTAAAATCTCTAACGAGTATGTGAGTTATGATGTTTTGGCTGATGAAGTTGTTCAGAGATGGGCAGACAGTAAATATTCAAAAACTCTTTTCTCTCAAAAGTTTTTCTTTGCAGGTGTTGCCGGAAGAGTTGATGAATCAGGAAAGAAAGTCTTTATATCTATGTATGTAGGCAATTATGCTTCTTTTTTGCCTTCAGGCGATATTAGTGGAGAGCTTACTGTTCCAATTACTACAAAAAAATACGGATTAAAACCATACGACGAAAGACTGTGTAAAAAAGTTGGTCGCAAAATGCCAAACTATATGGATTTGCAAGAAGGATTATCGATAAACGATAACGGAGAAATTGTTTTTAAGTACAATGATCTTAAAAAATTCAGAAGATTTCTTCGTGGAAGTAAGGATGCTTTAGCTGTTGATATTGTGCAAAAAGAGCAGTTTAATAATTGTCGTGGTCAAAATCTTGTTGACTTTTCTCAGGTTAATATTGGTTATATGACTAAAAGGGTTTATTCAAAAAAGATTTATAAAAAGAATATTGCTCCCGGCGAAGGTCGTCGTGATAAAGTTACTAAACTTGAAGTTATTCTTGGCGAATTACCACTAGAGTTTAGACCAGAAGATGTAGAACTAAACTTAATGATTATCAAAGAAAAATCAGTTTGTTATAACGTACCTCCAACCTATGTTGACGATAAGTTCTATGATTTTGTGCCTCAAATTGGATTGCTACCTGATACTATTATTAATGGTGTAGAATATGCACCAACTGCTACTAGTACAGAATTAAAGTTCAGAATACCATTTGAACAAGGCAAATTTGAATATCAGCCCGAAGACATGGTTCCAGTTTTAAATGCATTAAATGAACCCGACTTTATAATAAACCAAATCTATATTGCAGCATACTCTTCTCTTGAAGGAACCCAGCGTGAAAACGAAATACTTCAAAAGAAGAGAGCTCAGAGTATTGTTAAAGCATTTGAAAAAAATCAAAATGCAAGTATTGTTGACTCTATTGTTACTGCTGCTAACTTAGATGCTCTAAAAGCCGATGCAAAAGGAACTATTTATGATGAAGTTTGTAATATGGAGCTCGATGAAGCCATAACTTATGTTAATAGTCATGCAAAAGAAATGGAGTTTATGCTAGAAAATCATAGATATGCCGATGTAGTTATTTGGGTTACTTATGATATAGAAGGCGGAAAAGAACAACGATATGTTGTCGATCAGTTTAATAAAGCTGTTGAAGCAAAACTATTAGATAAAGCTTTAGCGATTCAAAAATATATATTAAAGCGTGTTGTCGAAGGTAGATATGATGAAAATGCAGTGTCTGATATGAGAATTCCACAGGGTAAAGATTATGTTGGACTAAATATGAATAAAATTTGGTTAACTCAATTTGTATTCCAGGATGTGCTAGACGAGCATTATCTCGAAGATATTAACGATCTTAATACTCTTGATCAGGAAAATATATATGTGGAATATAACGATATCCTTTGTGAAATTTCTTTGCTAAATTTAGAAGATGAGGAGTACGCCGAAAAAACACAAGAGAGAATAAACAGATTATATAATACTCCTCTAAATGTTGATCTTGTCGATTTAATAAATATAGAATTGCAGTATAATATAATGGACATATATAAAGACTCTCTTGGATATGATCACCCTTATGTAACAAAAAGTGTGAATAAAATTAAAGAAATCATAAAATTTGAAGAATTGACTTGGGAGAATTCACTAAAATTGTCATCTGTTTTTATTAATCATGGCGATTATGAATATGCAATAAAACTATTAGAACCATGGATTCATGATGACCAGGTTCCGTTTGTTTTATTAACATCTTATGCTACCGCATGTTCCAAAGTTGAGTATAAAGTCCACTCTAAAAACTTCTACTTTGCACTTCAGAAAATCAAACAACACGACCCCGATTTCTTCTGCGATTTATTTAAAGGAGATAAGCTTTCGGTTCAAACATTTGTGAACACAGAAGTTAAAAAGTTGTGGTGCGAAACTTGTAAAAAATAATTATTTATTATAAATCTACTAAGGCTGTGTAAGGGCTAATCCTTTAGCAGCCTTTTTTTAATTATATTATATTATAATGATAAAGACAATATTTTTTTTCTGTTGCATTATTTTAGGCTTGCTAGTTAATGCTCAACACAGTTTTACAGGTGTTATTGACTCATATTCAAACAAAGGATTAACTATTTGTCAGCAATTTGGTGACGAGAGTAAAGTGATAGCTCAAATTAGAACCGGTAGTAACGGGAATTTTCATTATTTGTTTGAAGATAAAGCAGTAGGATTATACCGTATTTTTTTGGTAAATGAAGACTCTTTTGATATTATTTATAATAATGAGGATGTGCACATAAAGACTAGAGCAGAGAATCCTCAATATAATTTGGAAGTTGTAAAGTCAGAAGAAAATTCTCAGCTATATTCTTATTTAGTGGAAAATTATATTTATGATTATAAGATAGATGTGCTGAATCAGTTATTGGAGATATATCCTGATGGTAAGTTTTATGCAACAATACAAAAGGAATTATTGAAAGAAAAAAAACTGAAAAATAAGAATATTAAGAAAGTGATAAAGTTTAATCCCGATAGCTTTGCAGGAAGATATATTAGCACATTTCGTGAAATTCCAGTATCTATTAAACTAAATGATATTCAAAAGCGTGAGTTTTTGAAAGATAAATACTTTGAGTTTTATGATTTTAGCGATAAGGCATTAATTAATTCTGATGCATACACAAATCTTGTTTTAAACTACTTTAAGTTGTTTAAAAGCAATGATCAGCAAGTTTATTTTGAGGCTGCAAAAACAATTCTTGATGAGATATTTTTCGGAGATCCTGAAATATTTAATCATGTTTTTGAGTATATATTAACAGGGTTCGAGTCTTTGTCCCTCGACGAAGCAGCATACAAACTTAGTATGGAATACGGGGATTTATGTACCGAGGATAACGAGCATTTAAAACTTAGAATTAAAAGTAATACTGAATTGGCAATAGGTTCACAAGCTCCTGATTTTACTGTAACAACAGTTTCTGGTGGGGACTATACCCTGTCGGAGATGAAAACCGACTATACATTACTGGTTTTTTGGGCAACTTGGTGTACACATTGTGAGGTAGCTTTACCTCGTCTTGCTGCTGCTAAATCTGTTTTTAAAGAAGCAAATATGGAGATTATCGCAATTTCTGTAGATTCTGAAAAGTCTGAACTTGAAGCATATCTTCAAGAAAATAATTTGCCATGGAAAACAATTTGTCAGTGCGAAGGCTGGGATGGGAGTATTGCTGTAGATTATGCTGTATTTGCCACTCCTTTGATGATAATTGTGGATAAAAATATGAAAATTGTAGCAAAACCGTATAATGAAGAAAAATTGTACGACTATCTCGAAGAAATAATAACAAATAAATAAATTTAAAAATGCAAATTAAAACCGCTGAGTTTTTAATGTCAAATACCGAGCTCAAAAAGTGTCCAGAGCCAAAGTTTAATGAGTATGCTTTTATTGGTAGGTCTAATGTTGGAAAGTCTTCGTTAATAAATATGCTTACTAATAACTCATCATTAGCCAAAATATCATCTAACCCTGGAAAAACTCAGCATATTAATCATTTTTTGATTAATAAGTTGTGGTATTTAGTAGATTTGCCAGGTTATGGATATGCGAAATTACCTAAGACTTTGCGTGCAAAGTTTCGTAAAATGATCGAAGATTATATTTTGAAAAGGACAAATCTTGTTGTATTGTTTGTTCTTATTGATAGCAGACATCCGGCACAAAAGATTGATATTGAGTTTATTAATTGGTTGGGACAAAATGGGGTTCCCTTTAGTTTGATATTTACTAAGAGTGATAAACTTGGGGTAAATGTTTTAGCAAAAAGCATAGATGAGTATAAGACCGAATTGTTAAAACATTGGGAGACTTTGCCTGAGATTTTTGTTAGTAGCTCTGTAACAGGTTTAGGAAAAGAAGTAATTCTTGATTATATTGATGGTTTAAACAAAAAAATAAATGCCGGAGATGCCGACATTTAAAAGTTAAAAATATTTTGTAATCATATCCTAGAAGAAACTACGACTTCTTCTAACATTTTCGCCAATATTCATACCGAATATTATCTCTTGTGAACCGAAAGTATAAGCTGATAAGTCAGAGAATGTAAAGTCGTATGCATATCCAAAGTAATACTGATTGTGTTTGAAACCAATTGCAGCTACGAAAGAATCTTCAGGACGGATTGACATCCCAAACCAATAATCTTTATCGTAATACAATTTAAGATTGATGTCGAATTGTGGTGGAGTAACTTCAGTCATTTTCATGAGTAACGACGGCTCTATTTCTAATTGTGGAGAATTCGGGAAAATAAATTTGTATCCACCCATAACAAAATAGTGTCTAACCATTGTGTTTTCATCAAGGTTTCTGTTAATTTTTAATTTAGATTGAAAAAGATGAGCAGCTGTGATACCTGCATAATATTTTTTTCCGTACGCATAAACTCCAAAAGTTGCGTCAGGAACAATGGTTTTTTCGACCATGTATGTAATTGCAGGGTCGTCGTAAATGGTTAAGTTGAAAAATCTTTGATCCATTTTATATTGCATAGCAATTGCAGATAACCCTAAGGAGATTTTGTTTAGTCTGTCGATGTGAAAATGGTATGAGTAAACAGCATGTAAACCAATATGTGATTCAGGTCCAAAATCATCATTAAAAATAATGGCTCCAATTCCAACGTTATTATTAGCTAACATTGTATGACCGCTTAACGTTTGGGTTGAAGGAGAATCGTTTATCCCAATCCATTGTTTATGAATGCTTAACAAAACGGGAGAATAATCTTTACTACCTGCAATTGCGGGATTGATGAAAAAATCATTCATCATATATTGGCTATACAATGGAAGTTGTTGCGCTTGTAAAACTCCAGTAATAGCAAATATAAAAAGTGACGCTAAAAGTAACAGTTTTTTCATATTAAGGCGGTTATATGTTTACATCAAAATAATAACAAATTCACTCAATTACAAATTTAAGGTATTTTTTATTACAAACAACAAAAAAAACGCAAATAATTGTATTTTTTAATAAAATGCAGTACCCTCTCTTGTCTTAATTCCCAAATTCCATCCAAAAATTAACTCTTGTGAGCCAATTGTGTGCATCGATAAATCACTAAAAGTAAAATCGTGTGACATTCCAAAATAGTAATCTTCAAATGTGAATCCAAACATTGCAACAAACGAGTCTCCACCTCTAACAGATAGACCTGCGTAAAACCTTTTATTTATATACATTTTTAAGTTAACATCGGTTTGTAATGGAGTAGTTTCGGTAAATTTCATCAATGCTGAGGGCTCAATTTCTAGTTGATATTGTCCCGGAAATGAAAAACGATAACCTCCCATAATAAAATAGTGTCTAACCATTTTGTTAGAATCGTCCATCCAAGTGCCGGTGATTTTCATTTTAGATTGAAGTACATGCGCAACAGATATCCCTCCCCAATAATTTTTTGAATAAGCATAAGCTCCAAAACTGGCATCAGGTACAGTTACACTGGTTCTTTCTCTTGTTAATACTGGTTCATATCCATAAAAATCATCTTGGCTGATTCGCATTATATATTGCATAAAAATTGCATTCATGCCTAATGAAACGCGAAGTTTGTTATTAACTTTCAAGTGATAAGCGTATGTCGATTGAACTCCAATCATTCTTATTGGACCAAATGAATCGTGAAAAATTAATCCTCCAATTCCCATGATGTCGTTTGCTAAACGATGATGTAGAGAAACATACTGAGTTGATGGAGATTCCTGAATGCCAATCCATTGTTTGTGCACGCTTAAACGCAGAGGAGAGTACATTTTTTCTGTTCCTGCAACGCCCGGGTTTAGAATATAGTTGTTCTCGAAATACTGACTATATAAAGGAATTTGCTGAGCAAAAATATTTGTTGCCAGAAAAAAGAATAATATAAAAGCAAATACTTTGTTCATTTTCAATGTTCTTACGAATTTATCTTAAAATTGTTACAAATACCCCAAAAATGGAGTAAATGATTTTTTACTAAATTAAGTAATGCAAACTTTTTGTTCTTTGCACAAGGGTATGTTGCTAAAATTCTCATCTTTACTTAATTGTAAGCTTAAAAGCACAAATATACTTATTTCAATAAATATTTGGCAAAATGAACCAAATCTTTTGTTAATAAAACGCAAAAATTGTTAATTAGTTGTTTGTTTAAGTACAAGTTTAGATTAAAACATCGGGCTGGAATCTTTTGAGCCGGTTTCGTTTGGTTTTAGGTAAACGCCAATGCAAATTTCGTGAGCGCCACTACTCACATTCCGAATTTGAGTTAGTACAAAATCAAACGAGTAAGAAATATAAAATTTGTCGTATTTATATCCGGCAGAGAAAACAAGAGCATCGCTTTTACTTAAAAATAAAGAACTCAAAAATGCCGAATTGTATGAGTAGTTGAGTCCTAAATCAAATTTAAAAGGAGTAGATTTAGCTATGTAAAGATTAGTAAAAGGCGAGAAATCGTGTATATTGTTGTTATGATTAAAGCGATAAGCACCGGATAAAACAAAATGTCTGTGGTCCTGTATTAGTCCGGGAATGTTATTTGTGCTTTGAAAAAATGTATATTTTGTTTTAAATAGTTGAAGAACCGAAAGCCCTGCATAAAACTGTTTATTGTACACAAAAATTCCAGCATTTGCATCAGGTTTCCAGGTCTTGTCGTCCATGTTTTGATTTATAACTTGGTCGTTTGAATCGTAAATGCTTATCTCTGTTCCTTTAAGTTTGTATTGGGTTAATGTCCAAGCAAGACCGAAACTTATGTAAAATTGTTCTGTTTTTAATAGATATGCATAATTAAGACTGAAATCTAGTTTTTGTGTCAGTCCGTAATTGTCGCTCATAATATATGCTCCTGCTCCCATATCATCTCTAAATAAATACTTTCCGGCAATAGTAGAAACTTTTGGTGCACCCAAAAAACCTATCCACTGAGATCGGTGGTCGAGCATAATGTCAGGTATGTCTGACACAACAAGTGTAGAAGGGTTTTGGATATAGAGGTTGAAATATGGATTCCTGAAATGTGGAAGTTGCTGCGATTTTAAATCAACTGTTGAAAAAATGCAGCCAATCGCGAGTATAATAATTAAATATATGTGTTTTGTCTTTGTCATGCTTATCTGATTATCGTTACGTGTCCTTTAATTGGATCTTTTCCTATTCCTAAATCAATTATGAAATAATAGGTAGCCGCCGGTAAATCGTTTCCGTTAAATGTGCCCTGCCAATCGTTTTGATACTTTTCTGTATGGAATACTTCATTTCCAACACGATTATATATCCATACTTCATTAAACGGGAATTGTTCTATATTTTCCACTATCCATGTGTCGTTGGCACCATCGTTGTTTGGTGTGATTGTGTTATATACAGTAACACAATATTGAGCTTCGGGTAGGTCGATATAGTAAATGAAGTTACAATTGTTTGCATCAGTGATAGTTAGCATATAGAGCCCTTCCCTGATTTCTGAAATTTTTGTATCTACACTTCCGTTATCCCATAAATAGCTGTATTCGGGTGTCCCGCCAATAGGATCTGCAACAATTTCTCCATCGTAAACGTTGCTACATGAAGGTTCTGTTATTGTGAAGTTCGGTCTGATCGAGTCCGGATGTGCGATAAGAACTGCTATCGTGTCGGTACAATTATATTTGTCAGCAGCATAAATATGATAATTGCCGGCCGCCAGATTCATTGCAGTGTCTCCAATTTGACCATCCGACCATATGTATGTTTTGGGATCAAAACCGTCGGGTAGAAATGCAATAGCAACAGCAATGCTGTCATTAAAGCATAAGTTTTCTTGCACAATTTCGTAATTGCCAAATATTTTTCCTGTTTTACCAACGTTTAGAAATGCTGTGTCAATGCAGTTTTGATTGTCGGTGGCAATTACAAATATATCTCCGGTAGGTAAATTGCTTGCAGAATTTCCTGTTTCGGTATTTGACCAAACATAAGTGTAAGGTGGTGTGCCTCCTGTTGCGTTTGCAGTTCCGCTACCGGCAGAAACTCCACAATTTACCGGATTAGTTGTTCCGTTTACTTGTAAAATTGGAGGCTGGGTAAATCGAATACTGTCAAAATACACACAATTGTTAATATCAGTAACAGTTATATTGTAAAATATACCCGCAGGCATATTATTTCCTGAAAAATCGATTTGCTCTACTCCATCTTCCCAAAATACCTGATATGGAGGAGTACCTCCGGCTGGGAGAACATCAGCGCTGGCGTCTGAAAGACCAAAGCAACTAACATGGTCAATTTGCGTGAAGTTAGAGCTTAGGTGGAATTGTGGTTCTGTTATAGTAATTGTTTCTATACTCTGACAGTAATTGTCGTCTGTTACGGTTATTGTATAATTTCCAATTGGTAAATTCCCGATGCTGTCGGAGAAATATCCATTGCTCCAGGCAATGCTGTAATCAGGAACTCCACCATACGGAGAAACAATTATGTGTCCATTGTGCCCACCTTTACAACTAACATTATGTATTTCGACGTCTAAAATCAGTTCGTCCGGTTGGGATATTCTTGCACTTGCAGTATCGGAACAGTTATTTGCATCTGTTACAGAAACAAAATAGTATCCCGGATGCATATTTGTTAACATTTGTGTGTTGTGTCCCAAGTCATGAAACCAATGATATGTATATGGCTCTGTTCCTCCTGTTGTTTGCACACTCAGACTTCCATTGTCGAGACCAAAACACGGAATGTTTGAGGAAGTTATATTTGCGACTAAAGAATCTGGTTCATGAATTATAATATTCTCTTGCCATAAGCAATCGTTGGCATCGGTAACGGAAATTGTGTAAACTCCAGCAGAAAGATTATTTAGATCTTGATAAGTTTGTCCACTTGACCATTCAACCGAATATGGTGGGGTTGCACCGGAAAGGGTTATGTCGATAGCTCCAAAGTCGGTACCATGACAAGGAATGTCAGTTACCTCTTTTTCTATCGTTAACGGTGTAGCAGGTTGATCAATAAAAATTGAGTCGAAAACCGAGCAGTTTACAAAATCGGAAATTGTAACATAGTACCAACCCGAAGTGAGATTAACAGGGTTTTGATTATTACTTCCGTTTGACCAATTGAAGAAATATGGAGGTGTACCACCATTTATTTCTGTTTGAATTGAGCCTGTGAAAAATCCAAAACATTCAAGGTCGGTGGCAGTAAGTGAGTGAACTAGTGGTGGATTTACTGCAACAGTAATTGAGTCGTAACTTTCACAGTTATTGTCATCTGTTACGGTAACAAGATAATATCCCGGAACGGCGTAAATGCTATCAGTATCTATGTATGAATCGTAATTATAATGTCCTGTTGACCATTCAAAATCATAAGGCTCAATTCCGTTTTGTGCTTCTGCATAAACATAGTCGTAAGGTTGTCCATGGCAATATGCGCCATTTGTATAAAGCAGAGCATTGACCTCTGATTTGTCGTAAGGCTTGATGTATGTCCCATCGAAAACAATATCTTCTTCAAAGTGCATAAGTTCCCAAGTCTGATCAAACCAAGTGACAGGAACATAACCCAAACTGATTGTCCACTCAAATAGTGGGCCTATTTCAGGGAAACTAATATCTTTTTCTTCGCTATCATCGTAGTATCCGGCATACGCAATTTCCGGTGATTTTGGCGGATTAGGTTCTTCTCCCGGAAGTGTAAACCCAGGCATAATTGCCGGAGCTATTGCTGATTTGAATGGTGTGACAATAGTAATCATAGCACTTAAAGCTTCTATTACAAAGGAAAATGCAATGCTGTCCCAGGTATGATTTCGTATTGTCGGCTGAATATTATATCTACAACCGACATACATGGAATCC
This sequence comes from Bacteroidales bacterium, assembly GCA_016937855.1. Classification (GTDB taxonomy): domain Bacteria; phylum Bacteroidota; class Bacteroidia; order Bacteroidales; family ML635J-15; genus Bact-19. The sequence continues at coordinate 19,983 of JAFGVU010000167.1, forward strand.
CAATCATGACATGGATATTGAATAGTTAAATCGTTACCGACAGCAAATGTTACAGTGTCTCCAAATCCGCTATCTACCTCTAAGTCTCCGTTCGTTGGGTCTGTAACGCTAAATGGCATTTCGACAGGGAAATCGAGTGTTGCCCATATTGTCGGACAGAAATAAATGTCTTGATTTAAAGTATTAGTTATAACAAAGTCCACACTCAAAAGAGAGTATTCAATTTGAAAAACGATATCTCCCAGAGGAGTGCTTAAAGGATAGGATATCGTGTCATTTAAAAAATCAATTGCCTCTTGTATTTGAGGTCCGTCGGGTGGCGGAATAAAACCTGCCATGACATATAAAAATCCAATTACATCCATATTGATGTCCATGTACGGATCATCACCCTGAGCAATCAAACAGTTTGTTTCCTCTTCTATATAGTCTTCGGTTTGTACATTTGGCAGAGTGACATGTGCTTCAAAATTAAATCCAACTAAATCGGTAAAATCGATGTCTATAGTATCTGTATAGGAATTACAAAATTGGAACTCGTCGCCAACATAACAAGGATAAATGGCATATTGGTTTTCTGCATCAATATGAAATAAGGTGTCGAGGGTGTGTGGTACTTGTACGCTGGTTGGTATCAGATGTATTGTGTCGCAACTGAAAACGCAAACTAGAATATCCATAAATGGATCAAATTGGTACTCCAAATCCAAAGTTATAACTCCAACAGGTGGAAAGGATGTTTCCAGGTTCCAACCTTCAGTTACTTCGTATGAAGAGTGAATAGTTGCCGGACCTCCATAGTCAAAAGTGAAATCCTCAGGGAAATCCATTGTTACAGCAATTGGATAATCGAGACTAAAGCTACCTGTGTAAAAGCCGTGTGCTTCAAAGGATGAGCGTAATAAAGCATATATTCCCATATCCATCCCAACACCAAATTGTTGTCCCAAAAACTCTTCCACTTCTGAAAATCCCCAGGATTCATCAATTTCAATATCAAAAAAAGTGTGGTCAACGTTTATTCCGTATGCGGTATCAGGACCCCACATGTTTTGATCGTGCGAAAAATAATACATTTCATGTAGCAAGTTATTTTCATCTTGTGCAAATACAAAGTTGACGGATGAAACAAAAACTAATATGATGGATAAGTATTTTAGTGTTTTTTTCATTATTGCTGAACTGATTTTAGTGTTGCTTCAATGGCTGGATAAATTAATTTTTTTATACTTAAAGGGTAGTTGACGTTAATCCATATTGTATTTTGGTCGCCTGTAAAAAACATCGCTCTTTCATATTCAATATCTTCAGCAATAAATGATACAAAGTATATAACTGCATTATTCCCTTTTTCGGTTATCATGGTTTGACGCTCTTTAAACTCGTATCCTTGAGATTTAATATATTCTTCTGTCATGGATTTGTCGATGCTTTTGTATGATCGTTCTGGAATTTCTATAACCTGAATTGTTGTCGCAGAACCGGGATGCGCAAAACCATTGATTTTCGGATCTGCCACAAAGTGTTCTGGTGGGATTAGTAATACTTGTGTGTTAGGTGCTTGAATCAATTTCGATTCATCATAAACTAGTTTAGCTTGTTGCTCGGCTACAAATTCATCAAGGTTATTTTCTTGTGAAAATCCAATTATACCAATAGCAAGCTGAATAAAAATAAATAAACAAATTCCTCTAAACATAACAACAGCGATTTTTCAAGGTGTAAATTTAATAAAATTTATAAGACAAATATAAAATGCACATCTTTTTCTTTAAAAATGATAAATTACACGAGCGAGTTCTATTTAACAATCATTTTTATTGTTTTTAAATTTTCACCCGAGCTTAGTTTTAATAAATACATTCCGGAACTAATTGTTAAATCATTAAATTCGACACTTTCGGAGTATTTACTAATTGTTTTTGCAAAAACAATTTGCCCTTGCATATTTATTATTTCGGCAAAAATTTCATTATGATTATTGTCTATTTCCAGGACAAAAGAACCATTATTTGGATTTGGATATACTTTAAAAACAGGAGCATCCATTTCTGGGATGTTTACTGTAGGAGTAATTGTTAAAAGAAATTCGCAATCTTCTGAACATCCAGTTAATGGGTTTGTATATGAATAAACAATTGTATATTCACCTGTTTCATACGAAGGAGGATTTATATAAGATACCACCCCGCCACTAATTGAGTATTCTCCACCTTCGGGTGATCCGCCTTGTAAATTGTACGGAGCATCGTTAACAGCCAGTATTATGTTTTCTGGACAAGTAACAATTGGATTTTCATTTACAGTAATATAGTATTGACAGGTCTCTGTTTCATAAGTATAAGTGATTGTGGTTATTCCCACACCGGCAGCTGATGGGTTAAAATAGCCTGACTCTGTGCCGAATCCACTATATTCTCCTCCTTGAGGTGTTGCTCCGGTTAACTCAAATGGGGTGCTGTTCTCGCAAACCGAAAAACTATCAGGGCAAGTTAGAATTAGTGGTTCGCTAACAGTGATGATAAATGTACATGAGTTAACGCAATTGTCTGGAGTTGAAGTGTATTCGTAAACAATTTCGTGGTCGCCTTGTCCGTATATTTGCGGATCAAATACTGATATTGGATTGCCATTGATTAAAAATGTACCTCCATCGGGAATACCCCCTGATAGTGTTATTGGTGAATCAGTAGTTAACATGCTAATGTCTGAAGGACACACAACTGAAGGAGGAATATTAACTGTTATCTCAAATTCGCATGTTTCTGTGTCGTATAAGTAGCTTATTGTATGAGAGCCAACTCCTGCAAGTGTCGGGTCAAATACATTTGCTGTTACACCATTTCCGGTGTAGCTGCCTCCCGGAGGTGTTGCGCCTTGCAATGTGAATGGCTCGGTATAGATGCAAACTGAGTTGTCGCCAGGACACGCTAGAACCAATGGTTCGAATACATAAATGTTGAAGGTGCATGTGTTTGAGCAATTCTCAGGCGTACTTGTAAATTCATAAGTAACTTCAAAATCGCCAATACCGTATGTTGCAGGATCAAATTGTGTTATTTCTGTACCTTCTATACTATATGTGCCTCCTGTAGGATTAGCACCTAAAAGTGTTAATGGAGCATCGTCAACAGCAATGTAAATATCTTCGGGACAGATAACATTTGGAGTACTGTTTACAGTTATGAAAAATTGGCAAGTTTGAGATTCGTATTCATAAGTTTCTGTATATGTACCTGGTCCTGCAACCGAAGGCATGAATATGTTGCCCGCAATTCCTACCCCCGAAAATGTTCCACCTTCAGGGCTTGCTTCAAGATAAAAAGAAGGAGAAAATTCGCAAACAGTTGTGTCGTCAGGACAAATTAGACCTGAAGCTAAGAGCCCATCTGATGTTGAAATATTTGAGAATAAGCCTGCACCATTTTCTGCTTTAACATTGACATAATATGTTGTGCCGGGGATTAAAGTTGTTGAATTGTTGGAAAAATTTGTATTCGTTCCATTGTTAGTCCAATTAATAAAATCAGTGGCTCCCGGACTAGTACCCACAGAAAAGTAATAAGCAACAATTCCTGAGTTTAAGTCATTGGCGCTTGTCCAATTTGAAGATATTTCTGTGAGATTGTATGTTATATCAATATCAGTACTAACTCCGTCATTTATTGTAATAATATCTGAAGGAGGCGTCCAATCTACTTTTTGAGCAAAATTTGCTTCTGCCGATATGTTTTTTGCCGAGTCGTGAACAATTGAATAAATAGTAGCTGCCTCGTTGCCTGGCGCAGTACTTTGATATCTAACATCTGACGCCGAGTTTCCGATACTTATGTCAACATCTGGATAGCGCGAACGGTAAACTTTAAAATTGTCGATAGACATATTTGAATTTCCACTTCTGAATGAAACATAATCTCCGGATGAAAATGGTTCAGAATCAATATATTCTCCAACCAAAACATCATTAAGATAAACAAGAGTTTCGCCAGTTATCCGATCAAAAATGATTTTCACATTATACCATTGGTCGGCGTTAAATTCCATATCAGTATATTTTTCGAGGGAGAACACATCATCAGTAACTTTATAAAATTCTAAATCCTGGCTTGCCCATCTGAACCATACAAAGTAACCGTTTCCTCTATTTGGTTGTGTCGGATTATCAGCAAAGAAATGAAATCCGCCTCGTTTGTTTGCATCCGAACCACTTATTTTAAGATCGAACTCGTAAAGATATCTGTTTGATAAATCTTGTACTAATGATGCATAAATATTTGTATTGCTATTGCTTTCGTCTGTCTGCACTAGTTTTCCTGAGGAATTTATCCATGTACCGGTTTGCAAAGTCCATTCTGCACCTATTTCAGTATCGAAACTATTGTAAGCAAATCCATTGTCAGCATTTGCAGTCCATTTGCTTCCATTAAAATCTGAAACGAGGTAAAGGCTTTTTTCAATACCGCTCAATGCATCGTTATCTGTAAAGTTTAATTCAAAATTATTTGTTTGCCAGGTATTTCCGTTCGCACTTGCGATAGATGTTGTTGGAGCATCAAAATCTGTAAAAATATTTTTAGAGATGCTTTCGGACCAATTATTTGCATTGTCAACAAGTAGTGTTCTTATTCTGCCGGCTTCTTGAGATGAAGAAACACTTTGATATCTGATATCAGCGGTGGAAGAAATTGCAGGAAGTACATTTATTGTATTTTGTCGGTCAACATAAACCTTGATGTCGTCGTATTCAGTTTGACATCCTCCTGTTCTTGGCGAGATAGAATTTCCTGTTGTAAGTGGACTTGGATCAGTTGCTGTTGCAGCAAGATTGTCATCAACGTAAAGTGAAATTTCACCTGTAATGGTATTTAAAATAACTTTGACATCATACCAAATATCAGGATCAATTGTATATGTTCCTGAAGTAAAAAATCCACCATTTGTTGTTTCATAAGAATTATCCATGTATTTATAAATCTCTGCAGTATTGCCATCAGCTCTTAAATAAACCATGTATGATTCTAGACGTCCGGGTTCAGTTGGGTCACTACAGAAAAAGTGCATTCCGGAACGTTTGTTTGACCCTGTTCCCGAGATTTTTTGTTGCCAGTGGTACAAGTAAATATTTCCGGCTTCTTGGGTAAGAGATGCATATATGTTTGTATTTATACTTGATTCGTTAGTTTGCAGTAAGTGTTCTTCATTAATTGACCAATCACCCCAAAGTGCAGTCCATTCAGGGTGTATAGTTGTAGTGAAATTGTCGTTAAAAAACCCATTTTCAGAATTAGCACGAAATTCGGTACCATCAAAATCCATAATTTGATAGAAACTATATTGCACACCGCTACCACCGGCATTGTCAGCATCAGAAAAATGCGTTTCAAATTCGGAGTTATACCAATTTCTACTAGTTGATATTGATGTAGTTGGAGGTTCGATATCGGAAGGAGTGGAGCAATCTAAAATGATTTGATTTGTTTGTGTTCGGATATCCGGCAAGAGGTTGTAAAGTGTTGTGCCCGGACAGGTCGTTCCACCAGGATTAACATCTTTATGTCCACAGATTCTAGGCTCAGAAATCCATTCGGTACCGGCTTGATTTAATATACTTGCCGAACTTAGTGGGTCAAAAGACTTGTAATCGTACCACCAAGCTAAAAACTCGGAGCATTTTTGAAGTTGTGGAGTTGTTGGAGCAGTCTCAACTGCGTCGGAATTGCCCAAGAAATTTATTCCGATAGAATATGTGTTTGAGTAACCGGCATGAGCTGCGTGGACATCCTGATATGGCATGTTTGGATTATGACGACCAAGAAATAAATTTCCGTACTTGTCAACTAAATAATTGTAGCCAATGTCGCTCCAACCGTTGTAGTTTACATGATAATTCCAATAACTTCTAACAACGGCATAACCATCGGTATATGAGTCTGGACTTGCTCCATGATGAATTACTGTATGGGTTGGAGTGCGATAAGTTACAGAATAGGTTGGGTTGTGACATGCGTCGTATGAACCACACCAATCGGCACGTGGAATAATAGCCGGTAGTTCGGGGCAAGTTCTTGTTGCACTAGCTTGTGGAGGATTAAAATCTGCTGCATTTATTGTTTTACTGATATCCATTAAAATCAGATAAATATCTGTTATGTATTCCCCCTCAGGACAGTGAATGTAAAACTCTAAGGAGTCATGCAAGTATTCATCGATTCCAAACATTAGATTTGATTGATAAAAATCGCTGCGAGTATCTCCCGGATTTGTGAATCCCTCGTCTGTTTTCCAATTCGACCAACCAACACCTGGCTTATGTACTTTAAATACAATTTCAAAAATTCCGGCAGGGTAATTATCTGTAGAAGCGTCCCAACCAACTGCAAAAGAGGTAAAGTTGGTTGGTGTTTTTAGTTTAAATCCATAGCCTCCATTGCTATCCAAAACAACCGGACGGTCAATTTTATAAGCGTTTAGACTAGTTTCAGATTCAACATACGAAGAAATCTGTGTTAATTCAATTTGTGCAAAGCTTGAAATAGCAAGCGTTGTAAGTGCAATAATTAAAATCTTTCTCATGTCAGTTGTATTTTCTCAAACAATACAACAATAATAATAAAAATTTTAGAAATAATTGTTGCTCAATTGTTATTTTTATATCAATTGTTGTAATAATTTAGCTGTATAGAATCATTTTAGCCCAGAGGGCTTAAATATTAGTAACCCCGACTGTAAGTAGGGGGTGACGAATAAAAGTAAGAGTCTTTTGGCATAGCCTGTCCCGCTTCTCGGGATGTTTTTGCATTTTTTTGCTAAAACCATGACAAAAGTTTTATTTCAGCAGGAGACCTAAATAGTTACCAATTGTTTGTAATTACAACTGACATGATTCATCATTTTATTTTAATCAATTTCGTGGCTTATTGTTTTAAAACTTTAACCGGTGTTATTAAATCAAATTTTCAAGTTTTGAAAATATATTTATTCTGCCTTTATTCGATCCGCCGGAGCAACAAGAGTTAGGTATTGCAATTTGTTATCTTTTAACTCTTCTATAAATTTAATAGCTTCTGATGAAGTCTTAAAATTAGCGATTACTACTTTTTTTACATCCAAGTTTTCCTCTAAATCAATTAGCGGTAGTGATTTTTGTGTTAATAGTGAGTTGATAATTGCAGCTTCCTTATCACGATCGTCTTTTTTAGAATATCCATTTGTATAATAAACATTAAATCCCTCTTCGTCGGCATCATTAATTTTAAATGATTTTAACTTGTTACCATTGATATCAATACATATCAATGAGTAGTCTTTAGATAGTAGCCAAAAGTTATTTTCAAGACTGAATATATCAGCAGTGTATGCAAATTCATAATTGTCTTTTACATCGAATTCTTTCCAGGTATTGTTTTCGATATTAAAAAGTGAACCTGATTTAGTTGATGCAATACAAATATTATTTTTGTCATTTGAGTAGCCTGATGCATAAGCAAAAGTAGCATACTCGCTTTCTATAGCAGTGGTAATTCCAGTGTTGTCAATAGAGAATACACCATCCCAATCTGCAATTAGAAGTTTGTCGTCAAGAGGTAAAAAAGTAAAAGAAAATCTCCCGGCAAAGTCAAAAGGACAGTTTATTGTTTTTGCAACTTCTCCGGTTTCAATGTTGTATATTTTGATTATTGAACCTGAGCCATCCTCTTGTTTTTTTGTATAGGCAGAATTGTATGTGTTGTATGATTCTGATTTTTGAATTTCCTTTGATAAAAAATCTTTTTCATTTGGCATGTCTATTTTTGATGATATTACATAAATGTTCTCAAAACTATTATCAAAAACACATAAATATGGTTGGAAATCTGTTTTTATCTCCTTAACGATATTACCGGTTTCAGAATCGTAAATAATTACAGAAGTTTCGCTCCAAGCTTTAATTTCAGTAAAGTATGGACTAAAATTATGAATTTTAAATCCAAACCCTTTAAAAAATGCCGTTGTTTCACCTGATTCAGGATTGATTTGATAAACTCCGGATGTGCCGAGGCCTAAAATATGATTACCGTTTTTTGTAAAACTTATTTTTGTTAATGGTTCTTCAACTGCAAAAGTTTTAATTGTCTTCCCAGTTTCACTATCAATAACAAGCATTGTGTTAAAAGTTCCGGCAATAAAAATTTCATTTTTTGTAGGATGTTTAACTGCGCTCTTTAATTCATAATCAAAAGCCGAAAGATTAAGGGATATAAGTGCAAATAGTAAAAAGTAAATAATTGTTTTCATAGCATCAATGTTTTAAATTGTTAGAATACAAATATAGTATGTTTTAAAAAAATATTATTATTTAGCTGGTTTAAAATTACAATATATATTATATATTTTCTTTTCCTCAAAACATGGCATGGGGCATGGGGCATGGGGCTTTTTGTGTAGCAATTGTTTACATTTTATACTTTGTATAATCTCAATTTTGCACAAATGGATTGCTTGTCACAAAA
>JAFGVU010000168.1 GCA_016937855.1 Bacteroidales bacterium
GTGAAGCCCTTCAACGGTTCTTGTGCCTTTTACTCCTAAACGGGGAATAGCAGGTCGGGTGGATAAACACAAAACCTTTTCATCAATTGTCATTAATGAAATCAGGTTGTCGAGACGCGATTCATCACTAAGGTCTGGATTTTGAAACGGGTATTCCTGGGCGAAAAGTGCAAAGGAAATTAACAAAGGAATAACTGATAAAAATAGGTTTTTCATTGGTTGAGATTTTATAAATACAAAACCAAATTAATGATAATGTTTGAGTTTCATTGTGTTTTGCACAATAACTATTTTCCAAAACATAAATAATGAATAATTCTATTGTTTATCAGGTGTTTTTATGTAGATATTTTACAACGACAGATACTGCTGTCCACTAAAATTGAGATCTAATACAATGAACCCGCTGTCATTCCGAGCATAGCGAGGAATCTGTTACAAATTGAGTAGACACTTCTGAACGACAGATTAAAATAACTCTTACTTGTTTTGGATCAGTTTTACAGTAATAACTTCTTCTTCTGTACTGAGTTTGCAAAAATAAACTCCACTAGCCGGCAACGCATTTGAGACTGGAACGGTGTATATTCCGGCCTTTCGATTTTCGTTGAGTAATGTGTAAATCTTTCTTCCTCGTATATCAAAGATAGAGAGATCAACATCTCCACTGGTTTTGGTTTGAAAAGAAATAACAGATTCACTTGTTACCGGGTTGGGATAGCAGGAAAGTTTAATCTGTGAATTATTCTCAGCTAATTCATTTATCCCGACTATCATTGATTGATAATCCGTTACGTTTTTAGTAATTCTAAGCTCATCAAGGTATCCATCTAATTCAAGGTTGCTGCCTCCACCTAACCCACCAATAGTTAAAAGATTTTCATTTTCCGCAATTTCACCGTTACTTCCTTCAGGGAAATCTCTAACATCACTGTAAAATTCATTATAATCTTTATCATGTACCATGAAATACACTTTTTGGTCTTCTGCAGAACTTATCATGGCCACATGGTACCATTCGTGTAGTTTGTATTGCTTCGGAGCTCCAAATTCTATGTGAGAACCATTCTTATAATTTATATAAGCTCCAAAATACTGCCAGCCGGCATTGATATCAAAGGCTTCCCATTTATTAATTAATAGAGATGCAACTGTTCTTATTCCCATAATGCTTTCAACCTTTACCCAGGTTTCTATCGTCCAGTTGTTTCCTAAATCGAGGTTCTCAGAGTTCTTAATATGAATAGCATCGGCTGTAAACTGGTCGGGGTTGTACACCCGGAATGACCTTCCCATATTTTTATTGTAATTATCTTCATAAATTCCTATTGGGTTGAGTTCGTTTGGCAGAAGCTCATTATTTGCTTCATTTCTGATTTCGTTTTCAAAATGCATTAGGAGCAAAGTATTATCGTCTTTTTCATAAGGCCCACCCCAAAGCTGATCGGTTATCAAATGAAAATTTTCCGATTCATATGTATTTTCAGGTTCGTCGAGGTCAACAGCTCTTAATTTTATCTGGTTTGTTTCGATATTTGGTAAGGTGGCCAGAATAAATCCATCTTTAGTATTCACAGAGTCACGCCATGTAATCCATGTAGAATTACTGACTGTATATTCTAACCGATGTGTATTGATACCACTTGACTTCCAGTAAATGGGCTGATTGGTTCCTTTTTTTAAGTTTGTATTTGCCTTCGGATATTCGAATGCAAAATCTTTATGATCATAAACATTTATTCCAGATGACTTTCGATATACATTTAAATTATCTTTATCTGATATCCTTATCCGGTAATCATCTGAAATACTGTCTGGTAAAGCATATGAATAGCTGGCTAAATTTGCATCCACATTATCTGCCAAAGTATGCCAGTTATACCCGGCATCAGAAGAGTATTCTATAATTAAATTAGAAATATTTTTAGCACTCCATTGAATTTCGAGATCGCTTCCTTTTTGACATAAACCCCCAGACTTTGGTTGTTCAAGTTCCAGTTCTTTGTCTCCCCAGTCAGGTTCAAAATAGATAACCATATCTTGCATAGCACCATAATCGAAGTCTTTAATATCATTCCAGTATAGGTCATTAAAAGAGTAATCAGTAAAAAATTGATTTTTACTATTGTAACCATTAATAATATAATAATGACCCCAACCACCAACCATGCATATACGCCCATTACTCAATTCGTTCCTTATTATATTTTCCCATTCTTCTTTCGTGTACTCTTCTTCAAACACTATCCTTGTCTTTTTTGAAAACAGAAAATTCTCTTTCAAAAATTTAGGCATACAGTACATATTGTCGTATGTTTTTCTTGAGGCTACACCCACTTGTGCAGAGAGAGTAGCAGCGGGTCCCCAAACTTCCTCTGTTGCATCACTTGAGAATACAGGAGGCATTTGGTCCCATAGATATTCTGTTTCATCATAATTGGCATACCAGTCAAGTCCGACCCAGTCGTGTTCAATTACTCCTTTAGGAAACCGGGGATATTCCCAATAATGGATTCCTCGTGTTAACATTGTAGGTCCGCAAGCATTTGCTCTTTCTATATCTCCCTTATCCGGATTATAAGGATAATATTCAGCTAATGGCCATTGGTAGACAGTCCAACCATCTTTTAAGGGGATAAACACCGAATCCGGGAATGCGTTTGTATCAACATTTGCCAGAACATCATCTCTGTACTTTCTATACGAATTGCTAATTCTCAGTTCGTCAATCCA
>JAFGVU010000169.1 GCA_016937855.1 Bacteroidales bacterium
AAATTTTTCTATTTTTCGGGATTGGTTAGAGCACCGTACGTTTATTGAAATACTATAGATTTATTCTATATCGGTCCCATAGCTCAGTTGGTTAGAGCACCTGACTCATAATCAGGGGGTCCTAGGATCATGCCCTAGTGGGACCACTTAAATAGCAAGGCTTTCGGAAGTAAAAATTTTGAGAGCCTTTTTTATTTGCATACAATTTGCATATACAATCGGGAGGGTCCTGGGATCACTCCGATAGCTATCGGAGAGTGGGACCACAAAGAAAAACTTTCAAAAAATTGGATGCTTTTTGTTTAAGCAATTAAAACCAAAACTCATCCCCGAATTTCTTTAAATGGCTAATACTAATGGAATAAATTGAGTATAACTGGTCTGTTGCAATAAACATCAAAGAAATCGGAGTCAAGGTCAATTTTGTGGCAGTTTTGAGTTATCATATCATAAACAAGATCGCTTTCGTAAACACGTTTTCGTAAACCTAAACAAATTACTCTTACATCAACCTTTTCGACTATAAAATAAACGGTCTCCTGCTCAAAAATAAGGTTAAAATCATCAATAATCCTCTCCTCCTGCCCTATGTATTCATTGGCTGTTATCCAGTCGAGTGGAGCAGGATTTTTTGTCTTCATAACCGGATAAAACATTGCATTATGAGGAAAAACTACAGTATTGTTCAATGAGTTTGGCAGCTCGCGAAAAATTTCGGATAACTCGTTATAATAAGCAACGACATGACGATTTGCCCGTATATCGCCAAACTCGGGTGATGCATCGCCTAGCCCCGCAACAAATTGGTCAGACGAGGTGTCTCTATAGTTTATTCTCGATTGACTGTATAAACCTAATCCGGTTATTGCAAATGCTATGACAAGCACTAACACCTTGTTTGTAACAGGTTTGGTAAATTTTGATGGATGACCTAAAATTACGTCATAACACATCACAATTAAACTCAAAAATAATATACCTGCTGTAAATACCGGAGAGTTATCGCCTAAAGAAATTGATGATGTCCAGGAAACAAGCAGTACTGCGATTATAATCTTCCTGATTGTTTTCGATTCGGGGCGCAATAAAAAATGAAAAATCGCAAAAAACACAAGCATAAAAAACAAATCGAAAGGCAAATTGTAAATATCAATCTCATCCAATAAAAAATGTCGTATAACGATTGCAAAAGCAAAACAGATATAAACCAAACTCAGCACTGCATGCAAACCTTTATCCATAAACATACGAGCAAAGTCTGCTTTCCTTTTAAAGTACAATATTGCACAAATAAACAAGCATACAATATTAAGAGGAGAAGTCATTCCTAATGCAAAACGCTTAAAATACTGCAAAATAGCAGTTTGAAAAAACTCACTCCTGCCTGTCATCTGACTAATAAAATCAGGCACTGCGCTTGTAAAGACAAGCATTAACAGATATACAATAAAAGGTACTGCTCCCACTAAAAACACTAAAATATATTGTGTAAAAGATTTTCGGTACCGAAAAAAAACGTACAAATATGCAGCAACAGTAACAACTGCAAAAGTCTGACGAGATAGTGCTGCCAATGAAGTTAATAACAATCCTAATGCGATTTTCCATCTTTGCGTGGCGAAAACTAACGGCAAAGCCAAAACAGACCAAAACACTGCATCAATAGTTGTCCAGGAATACAAGTTATAGTTTAAAACTACCACGGTAAAGCCAGAAATAAGCAACGAAAAAAGGTAAATAAAATGAATTTTTGATTGTAAAACACGTTCAATCTCTCGAAAAAGCATAAGCGACATAATCAGTGCAACTGCAAAATACTGAAAAAGCACAAACCATCTAGCATTGGGAACAAGAGGTCCGGGTAAAGCAAAAATTATCGAATGCAAATATCCACTCGCCGCCGGACGTATGCTAATAAAATCGCTGTGTGGCATCTCACCATTAATTATCCGCCACGATTGAGCTAATACAACCCCTTCGTCAGTTGGATTAAAACCTTCATTTTCGACATAATTAATTGCAGAAAACGATATTACAATAAGAATCAGCGTAAGGCTTGCAACTATAAAATACTTATTTCTAAGCAAAACCATATTATTTATGTTTATTAGCAAAAGTAATAAAAACAGTGTTTATCTTTGCAGTTATGGATAAAATGTTGTCAAATATAAGTGCAATTGAAAAAATAATTGTCGAAAAAGTTAAGGCAAATCAGCCAATAACCATAGCCGAAGGCATTTATTTAGCTAAGTTTTCTAAACTATCGTTTTGTGCATATCTTGCTGACTATATAAGAAGGCAAAAATATGGAAACAAAGTATTTTATAACAAAAATACACATATCGAAATAACAAACCGATGCGTTAATAAGTGTAAGTTTTGTTCATTTTACCGCGAAAAAGGAATGCCGGATTGTTGGGACCTGGAAACTGAAGACGTTATCCATATTTTGAACTCAAAAAAGGATGAAAAATTAACAGAGATTCATATAACAGGCGGCTTACACCCTGAAAAATCGACACAATTTTACTGCGAATTATTTAGCGCAATACGAAAAAACTTTGAGGGGATACATATAAAAGCTTTTACTGCTGTAGAGATTGAGTATTTTGCAAAAAAAGACAAAAAAACAACTGAGGAAATACTAAAAACGCTAAAACAGCACGGGTTAAACTCTCTTGCAGGAGGAGGAGCTGAAATATTGGACGATAAAATTCGCAGAAAAATATGTCCGGAAAAAACAAATTCAGCAACATGGTTAAAAGTACACAAACTTGCACATCAGGCAGGATTATCGAGCAACTGCACAATGCTCTACGGACATATTGAGACCATTGAGGATAGAATTGTACATCTGGAAAAGCTACGCAAACTGCAAGATGAAACCGGTGGTTTTAATTGTTTTATTCCGCTAAAGTACAAATCGTGGGGCAATAGTTTAAACATAAGTACCGAAATCGATTTACAGCAAGAATTAAAAACTTATGCTATTTCGAGGATATTTTTACACAACATTGCTCACATAAAAGCCTATTGGCCAATGACCGGCAAAGAAAATGCAGCTCTTGCCATGTCGTTTGGTGCCGACGACATAGACGGTACAATAAGCGATTCGACAAAAATTTATTCTATGGCAGGCAGCATTGAACAAAAACCTGAGATGAGCGAAAACGAAATTTGTGAATTAATAAAAAACAATGGTTTTGTAGCAGTGGAAAGAGATTCGGAGTATATAGAAATCAACTAATCTTTCGCTACGCTCACGCATGAATACCTCTCCAGAACAAAAAGATATTATAGTTAGGCTGCAGAGATATCATTCTCAAATTCACTACTGCTCTAATTGACAATAATAATATGTTCTTTGTCTCTGATAGTTAATATATGTTGACATGCTATTATCGTCGGTATCATAAAAGAGAATCAGTTTCCCTTTCTTTTTATTGATATAAGCAATGCGAAATTCCATCATACCATCGGAATTAACACAATAATAGCTATCAGTTGATGCCTTATAATCATTTACATTGTATAGCATAATTGTTTGACCAAACACGTGATTGCTTTCTTGAGCCGGATTATCAGTGGAAAACCATTGTGTGTTATTGAACCATGTTATGTTATAATACAAGTCAGATTCTGTCGTATCAGCATAAAAAATTAATGCGAGATGCCCACTTCCGTCTTCATTAAAAAGAAAGTAACTACCGGAGGCAACCTCTACAGGTGCACTATCCGGAACAGCAGTTTGTTCAACATTCCATTTACCTGAAATCTTATTTTGAACGTAGTCTTCGTCTCTGCTACATGAACTAAAAACCACTACCGCAAGCAGAAAAAAACACATGAATATTAAAATGTTTCTCATAGCCTTTTAATTTTAATTATCTCTGAGACATCGTTTCCTGTAACTGTATTACCAACGTCTTTATTTATATACCAGGTTTGCTCGTCTTTATCAAAATCAACAATCTCAATAATTATATCCGGTAGTTCATGCGTTCCATAGGCAAAATACAGAGTATTATAAGTAGGACTGTGATGAATTCTCCAAGTGCCATTTCTTTCACAATATGCATAATTCTTAATTACAATACCTTCCTCTGTTGGCTCAAATGTAAATTCCCCACTTTGATTATCCACCCTTGTAAAAGAGAATTTTCCAGAATTATAAAGTGTTGTATCACAACTAACTCTTCGAGGAGAACTGTGATTATAAAAAACAAGCTGATGCTCTATCACAGCCCACTCTCCCTCAAGTACTTTCGACTGCTTTAAGTTATCTTTAAAACATGCATTTAAAGTAATCATTAACCCGAACATGGTAAGTAATATAAAACTTGGTCGAACCAATACACTAAGAACGATTTTCGAACTTATTTTCATAATATGCCTAAGATTTCATGTGAGTATAATCATTATCTGTTGCAAATATAAATCTAAATTTGTAATTATTTAGGTATATTCCTAGAAATAATCTTATTGCGAGATAACCATTATAATTGCATAAGGTATGCAGAATCATGCAATATTTTATCACCATAAAACCCGGTTAAATAATTACCTTTTCTTTTCATTGACGTTTACATTGCCTGATTAATTTTGTTTCACGATAAATGGTTTTGTCGGCAATGTAAAGTCTGAATTATGCTCGTTTTTTTAATTTCCATCGTCCGGTTTTTAGGACATATAAACGTTAAAAAATGCGAATAAGTGTTTTTTTGTTATTTTCAAGTATATTCCTAGAAATATTCTTATTGCGAGATAACCATTATAACTGCATAAGGTATGCAGAATCATGGAATATTTTATCACCATAAAACCCGGTTAAATAATTACCTTTTTCTTTTCATTGACGTTTACATTGCCTGATTAATTTTGCTTCACAATAAAT
>JAFGVU010000170.1 GCA_016937855.1 Bacteroidales bacterium
AAAAAAGAATGCATTGCAATTTCTTTTTTTAACGAGGATGCTCGAGCCTATGGCTCGGCACAGGCGAATAAACGAACAAATGAACAAGCGAAGTGCGAACAAGCGAACAATCGAACGAAGGAATAAAATAGCAATCGAATAAAAGCGAGGTGCAGAGCACCGAAACATATTTAACCAAACGAAAAAACGAACAATCGAAATATGAACAATCGAAATACAAAATACTAACTAATGAGATACCACTAAACTCGTGGAGTGAGGAAGGCCTTGTGCTGAGCGAAGCGATGCACTAAGGTTACTCGAAGTGTCGAAGCCAGTTCCAAACGACGAGGCCGTAAGTTGATAAAAATCAGGCAGAGTTATAACTCAAACTAAAACGCTAGTTTTTCTTGCATAACGAACATGGCTTAATTTTGATATTCTCTACCGTGTTGTAGTCCTATTTGCAAAAATCATCAAAAAAAAAGGAAGTCAAACCGACCTCCTTTCATTCAATATTATTATTTATCTGCTTTATCTGATAAGCGTAACTGTTCCTTGCTCCTGATAAAGGGTTCCGTTCCAGTCGTGGAATTCGCAGTACCAATGGTATAATCCATTCGGAAGTATTTCGTCTCCTTTTATTCTACTACCATTATCTGTACCATCCCAAGCACCTTCTGAACATGCGTCACAATAAGCATCCGGATCAAATCTCTCAGTATCATACACTAAATTACCCCATCTGTCGTAAACGACCATTTTATAAGTATTTTTATCAATACCGTTGCCACAAGGACGGAAACAATCGTTCATTCCATCACCATTAGGAGTAAAAGATGTTGGCACATAAAATGCAAATTCGTTTTGAACAACCAGCATTCTGCTAGTTGTATCTTTACAGTTTCTCTCAGTAGCAGCAACCAAAATAACTTCGTACTCGCCTATTGAAGGATACTGGTGTCGTGGATTTACAAACAATGAGCTATCACCATCACCAAAGAACCAATAGTATGAGTCGGCATCAACCGAATGGTTAATAAACTCAGCTTCTGGGTTTAGCATAGAGAGCACCTCTGGATTTATTTCAAATAATGCTTTAGGTCCTTGATAAACTGTAATCATATTTTCGACAGTTCTGGTATTTTTACAACCAAAATCATCCATCACCTCGAGAGATACTGTATATATTCCTGGTTCTTGATAAATATAAACAGGGTTTTTATCAGTTGAGAAACCATTATCTCCAAATTGCCACAAATAAGTTTGTCCGTCATTTGGTGTTCCTTCGTTAAAATATGCAGCAAATGGAGGACAACCTTCAACATCTTCTGCAGTAAATAAATTACCCGGTTTAGGTCTTACGTTAATCAATATTGAGTCAACAACCGAAGGTGTACCGCACATATCTTCGAGAGTAATATAGAACATTGTTGTAGTATCAGGATAAACAGTAAAAGGAGATGGAACGACTCTGCCATCTTGCAAGGTCATCATATATGGTCCACCATTTCCACCTTCAACATCTACATAAATTATAGCAGGGTCGCCTGGACAAACAGTATCATTGCTAGTTAGCACAGAGAGAATTTCTAAATCAGGATTAACTGTCACTGTTGCAACGCGTGGTGTGCTTGAGCAACCATGCGAATCAGTTACTACCAAGGTATAAATTGTAGTCTGTGTCGGACTAACTTCGTACTGATTCGAATGATAAACACTACCATCATTTCCTGTCCAATGGAAATCGTAATATGGTGTTCCTCCTGTTGCCTGAGTTGTTAACATAGTAGTTTGCCCTTGACAAATAGTTCTGTTACCAATAGGTAGCACATAAATTTCATCCGGCTGAGTGATTGTAAAATCAGCAGTAATACGACACAAATGATCGTCCAGAACAGTAACTTCATAATTACCTGCTTCGTTAATCATAGTTTCAGTATCGTGACCATTAGGCCATACATATGAATAAGGAGGCACACCACCTTGCACGAAAATAGCAGCTTCGCCATCATCATATCCAAAACATGAAGCAGGATCTGTATCGGTAGTATATGTCATTTGAGTTGGTTGAGTAATGATGAACATTTCACTTACCTGACAACCAATAATGTCTGTAACAGTAACAGTATAAATATCAGCACATAAACCTTCGTAAGTATTAGTTGCTGAACCCCAGCTATATTGGAAAGGAGCCATACCACCATGCATTACAATTTCGGCAGAGCCATCACAAGAATTATAGCAACGGTTATGCTCAAGAATAATTGAATCTACAACCATTTCGGGGCTTACTGTTGCAATCATTGTTTCAGTATTACTGATACATCCATTAATATCTTCAACATAAACATTAAATGTTGTTGTTGTATCTAAATTAACGTTTAGGGTTGGACCTGCAACATTGTATCCTTCTCCTTGATCCCAGAAATAAGTATAAGGAGTAGTTCCTCCCATTGCCTGAGCCTGAACAGCAGTTGCAGTTCCTTCACAAATTGCAACATTTGGACTTATGGTAACAAGTAATTCGTCAGGCTGAGTAAGAACAAAGAATTCAACCACTTCACAACCATTTTCATCAACTACTGAAACAACATAATTGCCTGCTGGTAGATTTTGTCGGATAGAAGTTGACATTCCAACATCGGACCATAAATATGAGAGATTACCGGTACCGCCCGAAGCGTTAACCACTATTTCTCCATCATTCGACTCGAAACAAGTTAAGTTTGTTGTGCTAGTACTATTAATAACAAGCTCAGGAGGCTCGTTGATAACAAAATCTTCAATTGTAATACATCCATTACCATCTTCAACAGTAACAGTGTAGTTCCCGGCACAAAGATTTGGCAATATATTAGTTGGAGAACCCCATGAGTAAATGTATGGAAGTGTTCCTCCAATAACTGTTAACTCTGCACGGCCTTCGCAAGAGCCAAAACAAGGATCATCCTCAATTAAAATTGTATGTGTCAACAACTCTGGGTTTGTAATATTAACTAAAGTATCCGGAGAGTCGCAACCATTAGCAGTTACCTGTAATTCAATTGAATGTAAATCGGGTGTATCCCATGATATTTCGTAAGGACCTTGACCACTACCACTATGAATAGTTGCCCCGTCAAAATTCCAAGTATAAGTGGCAGTAGCATCAACGTTTCCGACATAAGTGATTATTGTATGATCGCCATTACACATAATTTGGTCAAAAGTAAAAGTTGTAGTAGGCACCGGGTAAAACTCCACAATTACCTGATCGGAGTCGGTACATGTTGGTGTTTGGTTCTGCTCTGTCCATTCGAATTCGTAAACACCCCAAGCATCAACAGTTGCGATAGCGTTTGGAGAGTTTGGATTTGTCCAGTTGACATTTCCGGGTCCACTAACAACAGCCCAAGATCCTGTATTACCAGTTGCCAAACTAGCACCGAAAGTATAAGTATTTGTACAAACGTGATCGTCTGGTCCGGCGTTTGCGGTTGGCATAGCACAGCATGAAGGGTCATCAGCAGGTAGTACAGTAATTTGTATAATTGTATCATAAGTACAACCAAAATCGTCAGTAACACTAAAGGTATAATCTAAATCACCCGAAGTTGTTGGTGTTACCACTGCGTTTCCATTAACATTAGTTTCGACATTTTCACCAGACCAAATAGCATCAGCTAAATCGACTTCAGTTGTAAAAGTCCATAAATTTGCACCTCCAGGTATTAAATAATCTGCAAAATGAAGTTCTACAGTAAATACATTACCATCGTCAATACCTAGATTATCTAAAAAATGGATACACCATTCACCATTAAGAGGACACCCCACTAATGAGCTAAAATCTCCAACAGGCAAATAATCTCCAGCTGGCATT
The DNA here is from genome assembly GCA_016937855.1 of Bacteroidales bacterium. Taxonomy (GTDB): domain Bacteria; phylum Bacteroidota; class Bacteroidia; order Bacteroidales; family ML635J-15; genus Bact-19. The sequence goes on from JAFGVU010000170.1 coordinate 3,845, forward strand.
GAACTCCCTGAGTTACAATTTGCTGACATCAAAGAAGGCGCAGCCATCGACCAACAATACTGATAACCAACACCAGGGTTGCAATCATCATTTTGATCAGGCTCTCCAAAATAGGTACCACCACAAGCTTGTTCAAAAAGCATAGCTGTTTGTCCATTAGGACACTCAATCCAAATATCAAGGTCGCCGGTATATGAGTGCTCCATATTCATACAAATAGATTCGACATCAGATGCAGCATTAATAAATTGCCCTGGAGCAAAAGCATTATGAGTAAAACATTGTTCTTGATCAACTCCAACAACATCCTCAAAACAGACTTCGATAAATGCAATTTCTGGAATTTGGAGAACCCAAGGTTCAATTTGAAATAAACCTGAAAGATCCATTTCTGTACCCGGACAACCTCCTACTCCATCTGTACCTGTAAATGTGGGGCTTAAAGAAACCCTAACACGCCAAGTATCAGTTATTGGCATAGAGCATCCATTAATATCAGTAGCTATAAGGTTTATATGATATCCTCCGGGGTTATCAAAAGTATAAGTCATATTGTTTAATCCTACTCCTTCTATATCATCTTGGCCATCTTCACTAATTATCATCCAATGCCAAGATGTGGTAGCATCAGACTGAGTATATTCAGAACCGGGACCACTATTGGGATAATTACCGACGGCATTAAAAGTAATATCTGTTCCCTGACAAGCATCAATCCACAAAGAATCTGTTGGAGCAGAAAGAGGCGGCGTGGAACCAGCTAAATCAATAGTAAAATCCTGACAAGGAAATCCGCAGGAAATATTTGCAGCAAAACCAGAATAAGTAACAGAGCCATCTGTTTCCCACACTAAGGTCATACACTCACCGGAAGCTTCAATTGTTTGACCGTCAAGCGTACTATTTCCAGCATTGAGTATTATCTGAGGAGACCCTGCAGTTGGACCGTCATATATCGACAAATTATCGAAAGTTGGTGACTCCAGATTAAACTCAGTAAATTCAAGCGTCATAGTAGCTCCAGGATTATTACTACAGATAGTAATTGTGTAATTCTCGTTGCTTCCATAATTACCACCGGCACCACCTGAATCATAGATGGTTCCTGAACAAGTGTTAATAGTTCCACCGGCACTAATTAAGTACTGTGAATATAAATTAGACACCCCAAACACAAAAAGTGCAGTAAGTACAATATATATAAATTTAGTTTTCATCTGCATAAATATTAAATTTTTTCGCTAAGCTTTTATATGAATCTAACACTAAAGCCTTACCAGAATCTCCAATACGATAATATGTTTTTTTGTCATACTGTCTCTCGAAATGAAATTTATAGATATTGAAAGAAACTTCATCAATATCTTCAACAATATCTCCGATAATTTTATTAATAGGATCAAAATGCTTTAAATACGGCATTTGCTGGCATTTTTCCAATCCTGCATCAACAATACTATATGAATTATCCAAATACCAATTCATGTATTCCAACTTTTCCGGATTATTAGCAGAAAGATCTTGTAAATATTCTTCAGAGTAAACAGCATCTAATCGAGCATCAGGTGCTACTGTCTGTGCTTGTGAGGACATTACTCCGACGAACAAAATTCCCAGTATTACAAATATTTTTTTCATAATAAATTTTTCTATTTAATCCATTAACGATAAAGCCACTAATTGGTTGGCTACAATTTGTAAAAATAATAAAAATATTTGAATTATATGGAATATTTATCCACAAAAAAAAGTGTAAAACTACTGTCTTACACTTTTTTTTTGTATTGTAATAAAAAGAAATTAATTTTCCTTTCGAGCAGAGTAATTGAGTTTTAGAGCACTGGCTTTTCTAAGTTCTTGTTTTATGTCGGTAACAATCCCCATTTTTGTTTCCTGATGTACTTTTAATGAAGTAGTCATGAAAGGTACTTCTGCTTCGTCTCTTTGAGCACGCTCTGCGAGGATATACTCATATATATCAGACAAGTCTGCAAATTGAGAATTTAGCTGTATTCTAGGTTCTGTTCCGTACATTCTTTGAAAATTTGGTCTTGGTTTACCAACATAAATGTAACTTACCAATGATTTTTTCTCAAGTTTTTTTATTTCTGTAGCCTGAGGCAAATCAGAATTTGTCAACTCGATTTTTAGTTCTACTTCTCTCATTACGGTAGTAACCATAAAGAAGAAAAGAATCATAAAAACGATATCAGGCAACGAAGCTGTTGATATACCAACAGATGCTTTTTTCTTTTTCTTTCCAAATTTTGACATTTCTAATTTCCTCCAATATTTTTAGGTTCGGCTTCAGAAATTCTTTGTGGATAAATCTGACGTATTGCTTCTTGTTGCTCTTCGTTTAGATCGTCATACTTGCGTTTTCCGAAGTATTCGAATGCAGCTTCGTCACGAATTTCGTTATATGCAGCAACAAGTTCGTTTTGCACTTCGATATATCGTCCGTAAGTAGTTCCCCTATCGTTACGCAAAGAAATAATTCCCACAGGAACCAGCACAGGTTTATTAATTCCTTTAATTTGCATTTCTTCCATTTCGGGAAGTTTTACATTATTAGGATCAGATTTAATAAACTCTATCGCTTTTTCGCGCAACACATCGATTTCCATTGGTCTTCCATTAACCAATAACCTATCCTGAGCGTTAATAAGTACAGCGAAGATATTTCTTTCCTTAATCTCCTCTGTCGTTTCTTGTTTTTCTTCAGGAATAGGAGGCAACTGCCGGGCAATACCGGTATCCACGTCCATTGTTGTGGTAACAAGGAAGAAAATCAGCAAGAGGAAAGCAATGTCTGCCATCGACCCTGCATTTATTTCTCCTATTTCACGTTTTGCCATAATAATTTAATTTAAAAATTTTACTCTATAAAATTATCTCCAAATTCTTGAAACCTCAGTATATACAAGAGCAAGCACTGTTATTAAAAACAGGATGTACATACCATACAACGATGTTTCTACCCATTTTGATGTTCCTGCAGTAATTTCGAAATTATCAGAACCCAGGAAAGTAGGAATAGCATCTGAGGCTAATGAATATGATATAATTACTAGTAATACTACAGCTCCAAGAGCGATAGCGGGCTTAATAGCACTTTTAGGGCTATCGATTGCATCCATTACAAATTTGTAAATAGCAAACCCGACAGCTATAACTGCACAAAGGATAAACAATCCTATTGAGACATTAAGAACAAGACCACCCCATGAATCGGCAGTTTTTTCTACTTCTAATATTTTCATATCGGAAGGCATGTCTTTCATTGTTTCCAATGCAGCTTCGAGTGTTTTAGCATCTTGCACAAAGAAAAGTATTCCAATAAGTGCAGAGACACCAATCACTACCCAACCAAATATTTTTACAATTTTATCTAACATGATAATAATTTTTAATTATTTATTTTTTTGCTTTGTAATCCACCAAAATATCAATTAATGAAATTGACGCATCTTCCATACTATTAACAATAGAGTCAATTTTACCAATAATATAATTGTAGAAAACTTGAAGTATCATCGCAACGATAAGACCACTAACAGTTGTGATAAGAGCGACTTTAATACCACCTGCAACAAGAGAAGGGTTAATATCACCGGCAGCTTCGATAGCATCAAAAGCGCCAATCATACCGATAACCGTACCCATGAAACCTAACATAGGAGCCAAAGCGATAAATAAAGCAATCCAAGTTAATCCGTTTTCGAGTTGTCCCATTTGTACTGATCCATAAGAAACAACTGATTTTTCAACAACGTCAATACCTGCATCGTAGCGATCTAGACCTTGATAAAAAATACTTGCCACAGGACCGCGTGTATTACGACAAACTTCTTTAGCAGCTTCGATACCACCATCATTAAGAGCATCTTCAACTTTAGTTAAAAGTTTGTTTGTGTTAGTTGTTGCAAGATTCAAATAAATAATTCTTTCGAAACTTAAAGCTAAACCAAGGATAAGAGTTAAAATTACAAATCCCATAAACATAGGACCACCTTCGATAATTTTAATTTTCAATTGTTGGTGCAAAGGGGTTTCGTCTGATTCAGGAGCTGCTTCGCCTTCGTCAGCAACAGCTTCATCAGCAGGAGCTGCTGCATCGTCTGTAGTTTCAACCTGTTCTGTAGTTGCAGTTTCATCTGTAGCTGTTTCATCCTGCGCATAAACCATAGATGAAGTCGCAAAAGTTAGCAATCCTGCCAATGTAAATAATGCAATTAGTTTTTTCATGACTATTTCTCGTTTAATTTAAACTTATTTAATTAATAATTAATAATTCACTTTTTTTATAAAATCCATTTTGCGGAGAGAGTGGGATTCGAACCCACGATACGGCTTCAAACCGCATACACACTTTCCAGGCGTGCGCCTTCGTCCACTCGGCCATCTCTCCCGAATCCCCTTCACAAAATGTTTCGCAAAATAATAAATAATTTAAGTATAAAAAAATTTTAACATATATTTTTATACAACTATCAAGGAACTTAATTAACAACTGCACTAAACTCATTGAAGATTAAGCATTTGTGGATATTTCCTCAATTAGTTTTTACACAATAACGGACATTTTAGTTTTTTATTTTACAAACCGAATAAGGTTTTAGCATTTTTTGTAGTGATACTTGCAACTTTTTCGAAATCTGTTTGTGTAAACTCAGCAATTTTATCTGCTATATATTTAAGGTATGCCGGCTCGTTTCGTTTTCCTCGTTTAGGGATAGGGCTTAAATATGGCGAGTCTGTTTCGAGCAATATTCGCTCAAGCGGGACTCCTTGAACCACTTCGGGCATGTTTGAATTTTTATATGTCAACACTCCACCTATGCCAATATAAAAACCATAATCGATGACTTGTTTTGCTTGAGCAAGATTGCCCGGAAAACAATGAAACACTCCTTTAATTCCAGATGCAACATGTGGTTTAAGCACATCAATTATTTCGTCAAACGAATTTCGACTGTGTATAATTAAAGGTAATCCATGTTTTTTTGACAACTCTATTTGAAAATCGAACACATATTGCTGCTCCGAAAAATATGTTTTATCCCAGTACAAATCAATCCCCACCTCACCAATGGCAACAAAATCTGTTGGATCAAAATCGGCAAAAACTGATTGCAGTTCGCTTTTAAAATTCTGTTTTACTGATGTTGGATGCAACCCTAAAGCCATTTTAAAATATCCGGAATCGCTTTTAACAACCTGTTTCATTTTTGGAATACTCTCAGAGTCAATATTTGGCAAAACAATCGTACCAACACCACTGTTTTTCGCATTTTCTACAACTTCGAGTCTATCTTTATCAAATTCTTCGAGATAAATATGACTGTGGGTATCTATAAGCATTTTATTTTGTTTTTAATGAAAATATTTTTCCCGGCAAGGCTCTAACTATGTTCTTAAACTCCAACTCCAACAAACTAAGACTAAGAATATCGGATTCTAAACCAGATTGACGACTTATGTTATCGATGTCGAGATATTCATATTTTTTAAGGACATCAACTATTTTAGTTTCGTTTTCGTTAAGATTTTCGATAAGCTCGAGAACATTTATTTTGGTCATTTTATTTTTGCTAGACCAACCCATGATATACTCAATGTCTTCGAGCGATTCGAGCAAATGTGCTCTGTTGGTTTTAATTAGCTTATTTGGTCCTGAACTATAAACTGAATTTACGCTTCCCGGCACTGCAAAAACATCTCGGTTATAATGATTCGCTATATTTGCTGTAACTATGCTACCACCTTTTAATCCAGACTCAACAATAATAAGTACATCAGCAATTCCAGCGACAATGCGGTTTCGTCTGACAAAATTTCCGGGATCGGTAATTGAGCTATGTGGGTAATCACTAATAACAGCCCCCCCCTCGTCAATAATTTTTTCGGCAACTCTTTTATGTATTGCCGGGTAAACAGTTTTTAGATTATGCCCAAATACTGCCCAGGTTTTTAACCCATGATGCATTGCTGCTTTGTGTGCAGCAACGTCGATACCATAAGCTAATCCGCTGACAATAATTGTTTCGGGATATTTCTCAGCAATTTGACCAACAATTTTATCGCAAAAATATGTACCATATTTAGTTGCATTTCGTGTTCCGACAATACTAACTATCCTTGCAGAGTTAAAATCAGGATTACCCTTATAATACAGGACTACCGGAGCATCGTCGCATTCGTGCAATCGTTTTGGATACTCTCTTTCGAGAAAGCTTACATACTCAACATCATTAGAGTAAATATATTCGAGCTCTTCATTTGCCAATTGCAAGGCAATAGAAAAGCCATTGTATAACTTTAATGCTGCAATTTTACCAATGCCCGGTGTTTTTTTAATATCACCTAGCTTTGCTTCAAATAAGTTTTTAGCAGATCCAAATCTGGATATTAACTTTCGAGCACTAACATCACCAATACCCGGCAAAAAAGAAATTGCCAGATTATATAATCTTTCGTCTGAGGTCATTAATTATTTAAAAACATAACGTAGCGAGAGCGCTCCTTTTTGCCAATACCACACTCCAGGTAATATATTCAAAGAAGGAACTATATCTATACCAATGTTAATAGGAATTTCATCAAAAGTATATTCGATACCGAGAACAAGATCGGCACCAATTACAGGAGTACTGGAGTATGTTCCCCAATTCGCAGGATAATGATTAGATCCATAAAACCCGACATGACCACCAAAGCCATAAAATAATGCAAGATTATCGACACCAAATATATCACCTGAGTGAATTTCGTACAATGCAGTAAAATTCAATCCCTGATAGTGTGTCCCTAAGATAAAATCAAAAGCAGTTCCTCCACTTACAAAAGTTTTAAGAGTTATACCTTGAATAACTCCACCTCTTAACCCGACAGCAGCATTATAATCCTGTGCACTTGCACTGTATCCTACAATGATTAAAGCCATCAAAACAATAAATTTTTTCATACTATACTATTTATTAATATTAGACAATTCGTTTAAAATTTCATTTATCTCCCTTTTTGACAATACTGTTACACTAACAGGTTTAAATTTAGCTACACCTTGCTGCGACCTAACATAAAGAAATAAGCTTTTACTTAAACCAAAAAAACCGGTCTTTAGTTCAGCTTTAACAAAATCGCGTCTGGGGATTTCGATAGAATAATTACCTGCTGATAAAGGACGTAAAGGAATATACCTTATAATTATTTTAGGACCATCGGTATTATAATAGATATAATTGTAATTCTTCACAAAGACAAAAGCCATAAAAAGAAAATAAATAGCGGCAAGAAAAAATGATAGAACGTACTTCTCAGACCACGAAAAAATTACACTTATTACGATTAGAGCGACAAGAATAAGAGAGGCTAACATAACTCCAAGCTTTATTCGTGCAGATATTTCTTTAGTATTAATTACCATAATTTTATCTATTTGTTGAATGCCCAAAAATAAGATTTTAATTTCAGTTTAAACCATTTTAATATGATTTTTTACCACTAAAAGATGCTAATTAGAAAAAAAAACATATAAATATTAGTAAGAAAACATATAAATATTTTGTTTGATGGTTTTTTTTTGTATTTTTACATGTTGCTTTGAAAGAAATCAACAGGATATGAACAATTTTTTTAACAATTGAGTATTTTTTTGTTAAAAAAAGAATTTAATTTAATTTTTTTTGTATTTATTTGTAAAATATTAAAAAAGAATTTACTTTTGTACAAATTGACACAGTAAGCAAGATATATTATGAACGCAACAAAAAAGCATTTAACATTGGTATTGCTAGGATTGATAATTATCCTTCCCATTTTTACAACCAGCTGTTTTAAGAAAGGCTCTGAAGACCCATTTGTATCGATTTATACTCGAAAGGCGAGAGTTGTTGGTGAATGGGAGATTCAATCATTGAGATGGGAAATAAGAAGTGATGATGAAATTGAAGAATTGCTCACAACTACAACTATTACTGATAAAACCACATGGTACAGAGAAATACAAATAGTTGGAACTGACAGTATTCGTGAATTCGACGGAGAAGTTCTTGAAGGTAGGAATAAAATTGTATTTTACGATGATGGTCGTTTTACACAAACACTTGAATATGAATATGATGTTGACTCTATAGATGCAACTAATGAAGACATTTCTATAACAACGACCTATAAAGTTCAAGAATCTATGAATGGAACATGGAATTTCTTAAAAAACATCGATGATTATAAAAACAAAGAAAGACTTGCTTTAGTTGTAGAAGACTCAAAATCAAAAACTTTCGTATATCAGTTAATTGTTTCTGATGAAGATGAGAATACTCCAGTTCCAAGCCTAATTTCCACTTATGCTAGTTCACAGGCATACGAAAATGGGCAGTATAGTACAATCTGGACTTTAAGAATGTTAAAGAACAAACAAATTATTATGGATCAGGATATTGAAAGTTTTGAAGTTATAACCATTAATGAATTAGGAAATTCTTATACTGAAATTGGTTTCAAAACTCAAACCTTAGTTAGAGAATAACAAAAGTTTTACGATATAAAAAAGAGGTCTCAATGTTGAGGCCTTTTTTATTTTAAGGTTCTACCATTATTTTAATGGAAGATTTCTGTTTAGTAAATTAAAATATGTGATTTTACCGAATTCGCCAACGCGCCCTTTTTTCCTAAAGGAACCATTCGCTCAACTGCTATCTGTTATGCTGTGTGTAAGGCTCCCTTTAAGAGGGAACATAGGGTGCGGGATGGCAAAAAGCATATTTTGACCACTAAAATAGTGGTAGAACCTATTTTAACAGTTTGTAGTTTTTATATTGTCCAAAACTAAAACCGAAGTTTTCCAGAAACTTTTTAAACTTATCTTTCATTTTCATCTTGTTACAAGAGAGGTCATAATCGAACTGCCAGTTTGTGTGAGATATTCTATCTATCATGACTTTGGGGTGTGTTCCTTCAAACTTTTTTAGCACATCTATTTCGCTATAGTCAAATTCCTCAGCTTTTCGAACATTTTTCTCTATCCATTGGTCGTCGTGCCAAAGTTTGTTAAACTCTTCTTGTTTCTTTTGCATTGCGGCAGGATCTTTTACCCAGCCATAATGATATATATATGCATCTATAGGTTTAACAAACAACATCTTGTCATCGTCCTTACGAAAGCCCTGTGCATCGCGAAAAGAATATATGTTTTTGTTGTTTCTTACGATTCTAATTTCGTTGCGATACCATCTGTAAGATTCACCAACATAATCATAAGAACCATAAAAATGCTTGTATTTAAAAAGCAAACCATCGACTTTGTGATTTGGCAAATGCTCCAGCATTGCGGTCTTAATCGTGCTGTGATACTTTTCATGAACCACTTCATCGCCCTGAATATAAAAACACCAATCGTACTCTAAACCTATTGCCTGAAAAGCTTTATCGGTTTCAACAGCCAGTACTCTCCCACCCTTGCGCAAAGTATCGTCCCATATAGTTTCGACAATCTCAATTTTCTCGGGCGCAATGCTTTTAATTAGACCAAGAGTATCATCTTCGGAATTACCAACAGCAACGACCATTTTATCGCACAAAGGCAAAACAGACAGAATAGATTCCTTTACAGGATAGTCAAACTTTAGGGCATTTCTAATAAATGTAAAACCGCAAACTTTCATAACTATTTTTTTCCATTATTTAAGGCACAAATCTAATACTTTTTTCAGATTCTCTGAATCGTAGGGATAATCCCAATATGAATTGGGTTCTATATGCTCAATATTTAGTATAGCAATCTCGTTCTGTTGGCATGCAACAAAGCCAAATCTTGAAACAAAGTTTTCGGCTAAATACTCCTGTTCGGGCTGCCCGGGTGTTGGAACAAGAACAGCTTTTCGATTGCAAGCGGCAAGATCCATCAGACTTGAGTATCCACTTCTGCAAATAATAACAGGAGTAGTTTTAATTAAATAAAACAATTCATTATCATCAGGATTATTATAGACAATCATATTATTCGGGAAAATCTCATTCTGCTCAGATTTATTTAGCACACCACGCACAATTGCAATTTTTTTATCTGAATTTCTAAATTTGTCAATAACAATCCTCTCAAAACTTGTACGCTGAGGTTCCGGTCCTGAAAAAAGGACTAAGACATCTGCTTTCTTAACATTATGAACATTCTCTGCTAGTTTCATTTCCGAGAAACGAGATAAAACTCCAATATAATGATTTTTTTGGTTCAATTCTGCTCGAGCCAATAAACCTGCCATAGATTGGGCTCCGTAATTATCAGGAATCAAGCAGTAGTCAAACTTGTCCAGAAGCTTACGATGAGCTAGTCTTACCAATCGTCCAGAAAGAGACCTTGGTTTACGAGTTAGCACATTAAATTGATGAGTAATATAAATAGATTTAATATCATTTGAAAACAATCCGGGTCTATTGTCAGATATCACAACATCAAATTTATGATCCTGAATTATCTTTTTCAATACACGCTTGTCATGCAAAATCCCTTTAGTGAAGCTAAAAAAACTAATGGCAAAACCTGCGCCTATTGCCTGTTTCTTTCCATATTTTATTGTTGGAGAAGAAATTGTAATAAAATCTTCGTCACTAAAATACCTATGCAAATACTCTACAGAAGTTCCACTACCACCAATTTTAACTTCATGCCCCATCGAAATCAGTGTTCTGATTATTGGGATAATTCTACTAGCATGTCCCAACCCCCAATTTAATGGACTAATCATTATTCTTAGTTTTTTCGCCATTATATCAGTCTCTTTATTGTGCTAGAACCAACAAGCATTCTATTGCTTAAATCGACATCCTCTATTAGTATTATTCCAGGTTGTTTCCCAATTTCAAAACTTCCATATCTATCATCACAATTTAATGCTTTTGCACCATTTATTGTAGATGCTTTTAGTAATTGTGACAAGTTTAAAAATGGATACTCCTCCATCAATATTTTGAGTTCGGACAAAATACAAAGTTTATCATTTGATACTAGCGAATCTGTCCCGACTACAAATTCATCTGCAATCTTGTTGACAAAACTATGCGATGGCAAGCTATTGTGAAGATATAGATTTGATTTTGGGCATATGCAATAAACAACTCTATCTGGATTTAAAAATCTGTCTTCGGCAAAAACATTATGAACAGAGATTATTTTAGTATTCTCAAACGCGTCAATAAGTGCAGTCAATTGTGAGATATTATTTACCACTGGCAAGTACCCCGAATAAATAGATCTCATCAACTTAAAAAGATTATTTTGATGCCCGCTAAACAACTCAAGTTCTTCTAATGATTCCAGAAAATGTAAGCTAATTAGACTTTGTTCACTATCTCTAACAAGCCTGTAAAGGTCTTTACTAATAGAGTAAAGTGAGTGTAAAGTCAAATTTGCAACTAAACCTGCCTCAGCAAACCGATTTCTTATTTCGCGAGCGTTTTCATAAATCGCGTTTGCCTTTTGAGGATCAAGACCAAAAATCTCAACAAATGTATGATAATGGATTTTCGAGTCCTTTTTAATGATTAAAGTGTCTTGACTATTGGAAATGTCACCAACAACGGAAATTCCATTTTCGAACATTAATCTATCCTGTAACTTAATCGCATTAACATCCTGCTGATTGTGACGAGAATCCCTAATGTTCTTAATAAAACCACTCATAGTCTTTTGCTTTCCATCGAATTTCGAACGACTAGAAAGCTCCAAATGAGAATGTGTGTTAACAAAACCCGGACAAATTATTCCATTGTAAAAAAACATATCGGGTTTTTCGGTTAGTGCCTCGTTTTCGCCAGACACGTATTGAATAATCCCTTTATTATCGACGCTTACATAAGCATTTTTAATAAGATTATATCCGTCAAAAATCAGATTTGCAGCAAAATGGGGCATTATTTATATATTTCTCCTTCAGCTATATGAAATTTACTAATAACGCGGTCGTAAATTGCGTTTAACGTATCGAGGTGATTATGCGTGTAATACAGTAAAGTTTGATCAAAATCCACACGCGAAAAGTTATATTTATCGTATATACTTTGGTAAATAAGACTATCGACAACAGAGTTATCTTTTGTTTTTAAAATTTTTGATGTAATAATTGCATCTGCTAAATGAATATCGTAAATCATTAGTTCCAATGTATCCTGAGGCACGACATTTTTCCCGCTGTCTTCTTCATACTTAGGTTCAGGCATACATGCGAAAAACATAGTAATAATAAATATGACAATTATTGTCAAAGGTTTTTTCATTTTACTGCTATTTTAATTTTTTTGTACAATTCTGATGCAAAAACAAATTCATTTAACTCTACATTATCTGAATAAAAAATATCATCTCTGCCTCCATTCCACCAGTTCTCTCCTTTATGAATAAAATAAATATTGTCGGCAATTTCCATAACCGAGTTCATGTCATGAGTATTAACAACAGTAGTTGTATTGTACTCTATTGTAATTTCGCGTATTAACCTATCGATAAGTATTGCAGTTTGTGGATCTAATCCTGAGTTTGGTTCATCACAAAACAAATACTTTGGATTCAACACTATTGCACGAGCAATAGAAACCCTTTTTTGCATTCCACCGCTAATCTCGGCAGGAAAAAGTTTATGGGCATCTTTAATATTAACCCTTTCGAGACAAAAATCAACACGTTTTTGCTTTTCGGCTTTAGTCATTTTAGTAAATAAATCGAGAGGGAATCTGATATTATCTTCGACAGTTGATGAAGTAAACAAAGCTCCCCCTTGAAAAACCATACCAATTTCTTGCCTTATTTCGCGTTTGAATTTAATCTTTGCTTTAGTAAACTCTCGCCTATCGAAGAAAATTTCGCCTTCATCAGGCATGTGTAATCCAATAACAGATTTCAACAAAACTGTTTTACCAGAGCCACTTTTCCCAATCACCATACTGATTTTCCCAGGTTCAAAAATTACGTCTATATTCTTTAGAACCTTTTGGTCGTTAAAACTTTTTGATATGTTTTTAACCTCGATCATGTAAGAAGTATCTGTGTTAAGATTAAATTAAACAGTAAAATTAAAATAATACTGTAAACAACAGCACGCGTACTGCTTTTACCCACCTCTAGTGCGCCACCATAAGTAAAATAACCATGAAATGAGGAAACAGATGTTATTATAACAGAAAAGAAACAAATCTTTATTAGCGAATATGTAACATAAAACGGCACAAATACATAATTTAGACCAAACAAATAGTCATAAACTGTAACCACATCAGTAAGAACTGCAACAAAATAACCCCCAAGTATTCCTAGAATAATACTTAAAATATTTAGCAACGGAAAAGTAACAAGGGCTGCAATAATTTTTGGTAATATTAAATAGCTTGCACTATTAACCCCCATGATTTCAAGAGCGTCAATTTGCTCGGTTATTCTCATTGTTCCAATTTCCGAGGCTATATTTGAGCCTACTTTTCCGGCAAGTATTAAACAAATAATTGTGCTGGAAAACTCAAGAATCATTGTATCGCGGGCACTTAAACCAATAAGGTATTTGGGAATATAGGGAGCTTCAAAATTTATTGCAACCTGTAAAGTAAGCACAGCGCCCATAAAAACAGAGACGATACTAACTATCCAGAGTGAATCGACACCAATTTGTTCGATTTCGTCAACAACACGTTTAAAAAAAATAGTTCTCCTGACGGGTTTTGTAAAAACATTACCCATGAGTACTAAATATTGACCTATGACTGTAAACAGTTTCATTTTTAATCAGCTCTTATCGGCTATGCAAATTTACGATTATTTCTCGCACTATGGCATAAGACATATTTTAAAATCACAAATATTGAACAAATTTAACGAACTAAGTTGTAAATGAAAAATAATATTATTATTTTGTCGTTTAAAACAAAAAATAAAAAAATGCATAAATCTAATTACTGTATAATAATGGCCGGTGGAGTAGGCAGCAGGTTTTGGCCTGTAAGCCGCACAAATATGCCAAAACAATTTATCGATATTCTAGGCACGGGTCAGAGTCTTATTCAACAAACTTACAACAGATTTGCAAAAATTATTTTGCCTGAAAACATTTACGTTGTAACTAACGAAGAGTATATCGAAATTGTTGCCGAGCAATTACCAAACCTTCCGGTCGAAAACATTTTAGGAGAACCTATGCGTAGAAATACAGCCCCCTGCATTTTATACGCTAATATTAAAATAGGATTACGTGACGAAAATGCAAATATTGTTGTAACTCCTGCCGATCATTTAATTATAAATGAAGACGAGTTTTTAGAAAATATTTTGGATGGACTAAAATTCATTACTCTAAGCAATAGTCTGCTCACTTTTGGGATTACACCCGACAGACCTGCAACAGGATACGGTTACATCCAACTAGAAGAAAACAAAAAGAAAGAAAGATTTGTACCGGTAAAAACTTTTACAGAAAAACCTCACCTCGAATTAGCTAAGTTTTTCCTCAAGAGCGGCGATTTTCTATGGAATTCTGGGATTTTTCTTTGGAAACATAATGCAATCGACCATGAAATGTCTCTACATTTGCCAGAGTTGTACAACCTATTCATGGAAAATAAATCTGTTTTTGGAACATCAGACGAAAAAACTGTAATAAATAGAGTTTATTCAGATGCGAAAAGCATATCAATTGATTTTGGCGTTATGGAAAAAGCTCAAAATGTTTTTGTTTTACAAACGAATTTTGGATGGTCAGATTTAGGAACCTGGAACTCATTATATACACTACAAAACAAAGATGCTGATCAAAATGTAGTGGTAGCTAAAAATTTATTATTAGAACAGTCAAAGGGCAATTATGTGTATTCAAATTCACCGGAGAAAGTTATTCTTTTAAGAGATTTGGAAGATTATATTGTTGTTGATACTGACGGAGCTTTACTAATTTGCAAAAGAGAAAATGAACAGGAAATATCAGAATTATTAAACGAGGCAAAGCTAAAATTTGGTGAAAAGATTAAGTAACTACAGATTTATTTTATAGAAACTAAAACGAAAGTATTTAAAAGAATCCCGTTAAAAAAATAGATCAAAAAAAATGGGAGCAAAAATTTGCTCCCATTTTTTATAATAAGATTTTAGTATTCCCATTGATCGTGTTCAAACTTAAATAACTCAGCCTGAATTCTTTCACCTTCACGAATTGCATCAATACCTAAAAGGTAATCAGAAATAAGCCTGTTATCATAAACATTTGTTTCTGCTACAATATAGCTTGTGAATTTTCTTTTAAAGAAAACATCGTCAAAAGTTTTGTGCTCGGCATCGTTAAAAGTGTTAAACACTTCGTACTTAGCAAACAATGGTCTGTAATCCGGGAAATAAATCCAGAAAGGCCATATACGCTGAGTACCATTCCAACCGTCGGGCGACATTGCAACAATTCTGACATCCATAACAGATCTTTGTTTGTCAAAAACCCACTCTTCCCATATCCACAATTTGTCCATCACACGTGTGTCCTCTAGTCTTGCAGGAATTGTAACATCAATTAAATTACCATCAATATCTTGTTCCTGAATAGTTTCAAAATAAGATAACAAATCTTCGCGCTCCGGATCGTCACGTTCCATAGGAAGTCTGTGCCAGTTGGTAATATCACTAGGATTTAACTTATAAACCGGATATCTTAAATCGTAGATAATAGTATCTTCGATAAGAGCACCAGTGTGCATTTCGTATTGCTCACCTAGTATTCCGATATTATTAATTAAATACAATAAGTTAACACGGCTACGCTGAGGCTGAACACCAATTCCTGCGGGATAAGTCATTCTTGTAATCGGAAAATACAAGGGATGATTTTGTTTCTCGCGCATTTCGACAACTCTAAGAATTTTTTTAGAGTACATCGCATCAGCTTCACGAATATTCTGATAAGGTACATAAGTCCTTTCGACCGTATTTTCTCTCATATATGCACCATCAAGAACTTGAGCACCTGCTGAGGAGCAAAGTCCGATTAGTACAAAAAACGGGAATAATTTTGTGAGCATTTTCATAATATAATTACTTTAAGATTACTGTTACACCATTAGTTTGTCTTGTTCCAGACGGTCCGTTATAATAAATATTAGAGAAACTAACCTGTGAACCTTGTCCCATCTTACCAATTTCTGCTAAAACAGCAGGCGAGAATTGAGACCCGTTAACAGTAACTTTGTTAGTTACACCACGGACAGTATAGAAGAAGTCGTATTTAGCAACTGAATAAGTAACACCTTCGAATGGGAAGAAATCGCTTTCCAGTTTTGCACTCAAATATGGGTTACGGTTAAGAGCAGCTTTAGGTAACTCAGCACCGTCCTTATATGCACCAGCTACAAGGATACTTGGAGGCGGCACATTAAGCACATTAAATGGTGCTGAACCAAGGGTTCTACCACCTTCTTCAGTTCTTACAGAAACAGTAATATTAACTTGTTTTGCAGTAACAGATTGAGGAACAGTAACAATGTAACCTTTTCCAGAAGCTCTAATAGAAGCTCCACCACTAATACTAACGCTAACACTCTCTTTAGGATAACCAGATACAGCGACTTCTACAGGGTTTTCCAAACCACGATAGAACACGTTACATTTAGAAGCAGAAACTGTAAATCCAGCATCTCCAACAACATAATTTGCTGTATAAGGCAACCACATTTCACCTTTATTTGAAACATATTTAACTAAACCACCATAAGTAAAGTCACCAACGCCACCACATTCTGTAACGTATGCACCTTTTCCACTTTCATCAAGCGGAACTTCTTCATATTCCACACCATCACGAAGTTTGTATTTTACTTCGCCATTAACAACTGTAGAATCATAAAAAGGAGAACTATAGGTTAGATAAATAGTTGGACGCATAGTAGTATCACGAGCACCCAAGAAGATATTTGATGTATATTGACCACCTCTAACAATAAAGCTACGTGGCGAAGACACAAGACCTTCCAAAGATGTGATACGAATATCCAAAGCTTCTAATTGAGAAATCATGCTTTCCAAAATATCTGCTTCAGCATTTCGAACATCAGCTTGCAATTTTGACAATAAAGCCATAGTTCCAATCATAGGCATACCTCGACATATAGTTTCCTGCCATTTCCACTTAGCATCAGGATTATCTAATTGATCTACTACTTCAAGGTTTTTAGAGATATTAGTATAAACAGGCTGAGAAGTGTCTTTAATATATCCTAATAAAGTATTACGATAATTATCCATCCAAGCCCTTAAACTATCTCCCATCATTGGACCACCTTCTCCAACCATAACAATAGTTGCAGCGTGTAAGTCATCTTTCTTTTTAATTTCATCTTCGAGAGTTGCTTCCGCTCCTTGACTTTCTTGAATTATCATAAGCTTCAAACGATCAATATCATCATAAAACTTATTTGACATAGTTTCTATCTCTTTAGCTTGTTTAGCAAGTTCTGTATATTTTCCAGGCTGTTCAGCTACTTTTGAATCAATTGTAGCGTATAGCGACCTGGTTTTTGCGGAAAAATTCACAGTTGTTTTTTTGATACTTTCGTCAATTTTAACAAAAGCTTCTACGATTTCAGATGACACGTTAAGCGCCAAAAGAGCCGTATAAAACAAGTACATCATTCCGATCATTTTCTGCCTCGGGGTTTCCGGGCAATTTCCTCCAGACATATACTTAAATTTTAATTATTAAACATAAATTAACAACTCGATATTAGTCCTGCTTAAAATTCATAGCAGACAACATATTACCATAAACAGTGTTCATAGCAGCAAGATTATGACTTAACTTGCTAATCTCTTCACGATAACGTTTAGTATCTTCAGCAGATTGTTTTAAGTTATTCAAAATCTCATCTAAACCACTATAAAGAGTTTTTGAAGCTTCGATTTGCTGGTTAGTACCTTGCAATTGAAGTTCATAAACTGCATTTAGAGCAGTTAAGTTTTTGTTCATTATACTTAGTTGTTCATTATATGTTTGTCCACCACCGGTTGACAATTCTAATTCTTTATTCATAGACTCTGTAAGTCTGGTATAAGCTTGAGCTAAATTCTCTCCAGATGTACTTACAATTGTTGCAGATTTTTCATAAGAATTTGCCAATTGATCTGCCTGAGAATTTAACTTTTGTGCAGAAGAACCATAGGCATCCGCGAATTGAGAAACTTTTTCAGAAGCTTTTTCGAAATTAGCTACATAGTTATTAGTTGCAACTGTAGCATCAGATACATCATGAAGTTTTTCAGTTGTAACGTTAAGATGTTTTAGTCCATTGCCAAGTTTTTCGAATAATTCTGGAGTAATTTCAGCATTTTCGATCATAGCATCAAATTTTTCTAATGCTGATTTCTTGCTACTTACAGCAGCTTTTTTATCAGAAATATTGATTTCTTCTCCAACTCCTGCAAGCTCAGGATAAACTAAACTCCAATCCACTTCTTCGTGAGGTGGCTCAAATGCAGAAAGGAAGAAAATAAAGGCTTCTGTAAGAAGACCCACTGTTAACATAATACCTGCACCAGGTAAGTGCTGAATTTTGAAAAGTGCACCAACCATAACAACAGCAGCACCCCATCCATAAACAAACCCCATAAACTTTTTGTACTTCTTACTCGAGGTAATTTCGCTTAAATTCATAATCGTGTCAGTTTTTAATTAATACTCCATTTATTAATAATAATACTCAAATAATTTCTTAGTAAACTTGTGAATAAGATGTTCCGTCAGCTCTGTGTCTTCCTAAGTAAGTTCTAACACATCTAAAACCGATATAACTTTTTGAAGAATCCTGGAACTCATAGGTTCTAGAACCATTTTGCATATAGTATGCTACGTCTTTCCAAGAGCCACCACGAACGACTTTACGCTTTTTTGCAGGAGGATCATCCGGATGAGCATGATATTGATAATCTGGATTTAAGTCATGAGTAAAACTATAAGCAGACTCATCAAAAGCATTGCTAGTCCACTCAGCAACGTTTCCAGCCATATCATATAATCCCCACTCGTTAGGATCGTAAGTAGCAACCATCAATGTTTGAACACCACCATCATCGTAGTAATTACCACGCATAGGTTTAAAGTTTGCAATAAAACATCCACTATAATTACGTGAATACAAACCTCCCCAAGGATACATCGACAGGTCTAAACCACCACGAGATGCATATTCCCATTCTGATTCTGTAGGTAATCTATATTCATTAAGATAATAATCTCTTGATGTTTTTTGACTAGCATTCTTTAACATACTTCTCCACATTGCAAATGCATTTGCCTGTGTCCAACTAACACCAACAACCGGATAGTAGTCGTAAGCAGGATGCCAAAAATACATTTTTGTCATTGGCTCGTTGTATGAATATGTAAAATCGCTAATCCAGCAAAGTGTATCAGGATAGATATGAACTTTTTCGTGCATAAAATAACTATATCTACCACCATATCTACCTGCATCATTTTTTCCGTCATAGTTTTTAACTTCTCTATCAGCAAAGTCTTCCCATGGCTCATCTTCGTCCAGTTTTTCTTTATCTTTTATCTGACCTTCGTACTGTCCTGTTTCGGGATTAAAGTGACGTCCTATGCGTAATCCATGATCACCTTCGCGAGTAAACGTTCTAGCAACATCTTGGTCAACGCCGTCTGTTCCAGGTTTAAACGTGTGTTTTTGAGCAGCTTGCTTAAGGTCAACCCAAAAATATTCATAATACAAGGCATCTGTATTAAGATCTATATTTCTCATGAAGTGGTATAACTCAGCAGGAGGCAAAACAAATAAAGTCTGATTAAAATTATCAGGAATTTCGTTCTTAATCAAAATACCTTTAATTTCAAGATCTAAATAATCCAAAGGACCATTCCAATCTAGGAAGTTATTGTTATCATAATCATCAAAGTCAAACTCCCCGTTTTCATACATATTTGTTATGAAATTAACTTCCATTTCGGTAACATCAGTGTCGTCGATGATAAAGTCGATTGGCTGATACGAGACTCTCGTGTTGATATCCCCAAAATCAACTGAGTTTTTTGTCTCTTTACCTAAAACTGTTAGAGCTAAGGAGTCCCTTACCCAAGCTACAAACTGACGATACTCAGAGTTTGTAATTTCTGTTTCATCCATCCAAAAACCCTGAATGGTAACAGTTTTTGACTGAGCTGTCATCGAATAAGGTACGTCCTGATCACTCGGTCCCATTTGATAGGTACCGGGTGGTACAAATAACATTCCGTAAGGATCCGGAGTATACCACAGCTGTCTGTCGATTCCGGTCAATTCACCGTTGCCATAGTATCCACAACTACTAAGCAGTACGATCGTGATTGCGCTGATGATGAGTAATTTTCTCATAATTTGTAATTATTTAGTAAGCGTCTTCTTTTTACGTTTAAAATAAAATTTTGTTACAATCTTCTCACACTTCTATAACGTCCGGGTGTCGAAGGACCTCCAACATTAAAGCAATACCTAAGCATAAGTTCGTGCGAGCCGGAGTTATAAGATCCAACATTTGACAAAACTACATCGTAGCTATACCCAAAGCTAATTCCATTAATTAAATGTATCCCTATCATCGGGACAATAGCATCAGTATGTCTGTAGGATATTCCACCCCAAAACTTTTTCTCATATAATAATTTTGCATTAATCTGAAAATCAATAGTTTTTAAGTCTGATTGCATCATCCCACTTCCAATTAAATCGAATGATGGGTTTGGCAATGAATAATTGTATCCACCGGTTAAATAAACATGCTGTGTTAATTTACTAGGATTTTCAATATCATAATTTAAAGTAGAACCAGGTACGTGAGTGGCTGAAAGACCTACCCAAAAATCTTCAGCATTGTATGTAATACCAATATTAGCATCAAAAGCAGTAACGTTTTCCATGTGAGGAATTGTAGGGTCAATATAAACAGGCTGACCATTCATCGATTCCCAAGTTACCCAATCACCATCAATTGAATGGTTAAACACGCCAAGACCTAATCCCATACCAAGAACTCCGTCAGATAACTCAAGTCTGTATGCGTAGTTAAGCATAATATTTAAATTGTTGGAAAAACCAATCTGGTCTTCTACAATTGATAATCCAACTCCACTGCTCATAGCACTTATTGGCATGTCAAAAGTAAAAACTGTTGTAACAGGACGTCCTTCTTCCCATCCTACCCATTGTTGACGATGCACACTGCTTACACATAATGCATCATTTGAGCCGGCAGCTCCAGGGTTATAAACATTTTGCACATATTCAAACAAACTGTAGTGAGAGTCAATCTGTGCCTGAGAATATTTAACAAATATTCCTATCAAAACGATAATCAGTAGTACTATTCTCCTCATATTAAATTTCGGTTTTTCGCTTTCAATACTTATATCCCAATTTTTAATTGGTAAATAAAATACATTTTTTTTAATTTTCCAAACTTTATTAACATTTTTTTGTTAATAACCTTAAATTTTGTTAATAACTCCTATTTTTTCTTAAAAAATTCTGAATAAAATTCAAATGGCGAAAGTTACATTAAATTTTTTTAAATATTGCAAATTAATTCAAATTTTTATTTTTTTTTCCTAATTCAATAACGCAAATATAATAACAATATTATTCATTTTGCACAATTTTATGACAATTGTCATACTTATATATGCCGTAAAATACTTTTAACCAATTGATTAAAAGACGATTACGTTGCAATTATTTCTTATTTTTCTTTTCAATAACAGCTTTACATTCCTCTTCGGTCATTGTCTCGGGATCGAAAGTTTTAGGTATTCTATAGTTTTTACTTTCGAAAGAAATGTATGGTCCGTATCTACCTTTAAGAATTTTTAGTCCCGGTATATTCTCAAAAGTTCTTGAAAAAACCTCTTTTGACTCATTTTTCTTCTCCTCAATTAGTTCAACTGCTCTTTCAAGCGATATTTCATAAGGATCGTCGGTCTTTTTAAGAGAATAAAATGCATTATTATGTCTTACATACGGTCCGTATTTTCCAAGAGAGACAATAACATCTTCCTCTTCGTATTGTCCAAGATTTCTGGGCAATTTAAAAAGATCGAGTACTTCTTCGAGTGTAATACTTTCGATATTTTGATTTTTTCGTAAGCTGGCATAAACTGGTTTTTCTCCTCCTTCGATAGATGCATAGGGTCCATACTTTCCTATTTTGAGAACAATTGGCAATCCAGATTTAGGGTGATTTCCAATTTCTCTTTCCCATTTAGTATTTTCTTTTTCTTTTAGAGATGCTTCGACTTTAGAGTTAAAACCGCCATAGAATTTTTTAATCATTGTATTCCATGTTAGTTTCCCTTCGGCAATTTTATCAAACTCTTCTTCAATTTGAGCAGTAAAACTATAATTTAGTATTTCGTCGAAGTGTCCGGTAAGATAATCAGTAACCACAACACCCATAGAAGTTGGGAACAATTTATTGGTTTCTCCACCAAATTTCTCATCGAGTGATTTTTCGGTAATTTTTTGACCTTTTAATACCAAGAGATCTACTTTTCTGGTTTTTGCAGGTCTTGATTCTTTGACAACATACTCGCGTTGTTGAATGGTAGATATCGTTGGTGCATAGGTAGAAGGGCGACCTATACCGAGTTCCTCCATTTTTTTAACAAGACTTGCTTCAGTAAAACGATATGGCGGAAGATCATATTTCTCAGCTGCTTCAATTCTATCTACAATTGCAGGATCATTTTTTGCAGCATTTGGTAAAACTGATTGTTTTTCTTCAGATTGTTCATCATCAGAAGACTCCATATATAGTTTTAGAAAACCATCGAAACTAACAATTTCACCGGTTGCATTAAATTCATATTTTGAATTGTTCTTACCATTAATAATAAGTATAGTTCTTTCGATTTTTGCATCTTCCATTTGTGAAGCAACAGTTCTTTTCCAAATCAAATCGTAAAGTCTCTGCTCTTGTTTTCCAACATCAGGAGTTTCATTCTCTGCATAAGTAGGTCTAATTGCTTCGTGTGCTTCCTGAGCTCCTTTTGATTTTGTGGCATATTGCCTAACTTTGGAATACTCCTCGCCAAACTTACTAATTACAGTGCTTTTAATTGTGTTAATTGCAAGGCTAGACAAATTAACAGAGTCGGTTCTCATGTAAGTAATATGACCATTTTCGTAGAGACTTTGGGCGAACTTCATCGTTTGTGCAACAGACATTCCTAGTTTACGTCCTGCCTCTTGTTGCAGAGTTGAGGTTGTAAAAGGTGGAGCCGGAGATTTTTTGCCTGGCTTTTTAACTACATCTCCAATTACAAACTCTTCGTTCTTAATTGACTCTAAAAATTCGTAAGCTTCTTTCTTAGTTTTAAACTTTTTATTAAGCTCGGCACGAACAACTATACCTTTAATATTAAAGAAGCCAAAAACTTTATACTCAGATTTTGATTTAAAATCAGTTATATCCCTTTCTCGTTCGACAATAAGTTTTACTGCTACCGACTGTACACGACCAGCCGACAAGGAAGGCTTAATTTTTTTCCATAATAGCGGCGAAAGAGAAAAACCAACCAAACGGTCAAGAATTCTACGAGCTTGTTGAGCATTAACCAAATTAAAATCTATACCCCGTGGGTTTTCAATAGCATTTTGAATTGCTGTTTTAGTAATTTCATGAAAAACAATTCGCTTATAACTATCTTTTTTTAATTTTAGCACTTCGCTAAGATGCCACGAAATAGCTTCTCCTTCGCGGTCTTCATCGGAAGCTAACCAAACAGTTTTTACCTGTGATGCATATTTTTTTAACTCGCTGACCACTTTCTTTTTATCAGCAGGAATTTCATATTCAGGCTCAAAGTTGTCGTCAACATTAATCCCAAGATTCTTTTTTGACAAGTCGCGGATGTGACCATAACTTGATTTAACAATGAAATCATCCCCTAGAAATTTCTTGATTGTTTTTGCTTTTGCGGGGGACTCAACTATTACTAAATTGTTTTCCATCTAATATTTTTAAATTTAAAACTGCAAAATAAAGAAATTCAAAAACCAATTCATAAATTTTTTTTAATTTTACGCCATAAAATTTATAATATGATTAAGAATAAAGCTGCAAAAGTAACTTATTCTCGCAAATTTGCCAGAATTTTCACAATTAGTTTTTGGACTATCATCATTTTGGGTCTTGTTAGTGTGTTTACATACTTCTATATGTCTGCCCAAGGTAAATTTGGTTTTATGCCAACATTTGATCAACTTGAGAACCCAAATGAGAATCTGGCAACAAAGATTTACTCTTCCGATTTGGAATTATTAGGCACATATTTTCGTGAGAATAGGTCTCAAATATCATACGACGAGTTATCTCCACATCTGATTGATGCACTTATAGCAACAGAGGATGTACGATTTCACGAGCATTCCGGCATTGATTTTAGAGCTCTGCCAAGGGTAATATCCGGAATTGCAGGTGGAGGTTCCAAAGGTGGAGGTTCTACAATTTCGCAACAATTAGCAAAAATGCTTTTCCCTCGCGAAACAAATATGACTAAATTGCAGATTGGTCATAGAAAATTTCAGGAGTGGATTATAGCCGTCAGATTAGAGAGAAATTTCACCAAAGAAGAAATTATTGAAATGTATCTTAATAAGTTCGACTTTCTTAATTTGGCAGTTGGGATTGAGTCGGCCGCAAGAGTATATTTCGACACAACTCCTTCTGCACTCAACATTACTCAATCAGCAATGCTTATTGGAATGGCACAAAATCCATCATTATACAATCCGCTGCGACGCCCCGAAGAAACTCTACACAGACGTAATGTTGTATTAGGACAGATGTTAAAGTATAATTTCATTGATAAGGAAGCTTTTGACTCCTTAAAAAATGAACCTCTTGGCATAAAATATCAAAAAGTTGATCACAATATAGGATCTGCAACATATTTTAGAGAGTTTTTAAGACAATGGCTAACTGCAGAAAAGCCTGATATTGCAAACTATGTTGATTTACGTGACTATGTCGAAGACTCAATTAATTGGGCTATCGACCCATCCTATGGTTGGTGTAACAAGAACACAAAACCAGATGGAACCAATTATGATATTTACAGCGACGGTTTACAATTATATACAACAATTAATAGCCGTATGCAACAATATGCCGAAGATGCTGTTCGCGAACATATTGGAGGTTACATTCAAAAAGAGTTTTTTAAAGACCATAAATACAATAAGCGTCCACCATTTTCAAATGATCTAACTCAAGAAGATGTTGACAATATTATGTATTTATCAATGAAAAGGTCGGAAAGATGGAGAGTTATGAAAGCAGCAGGGATTCCGGAAGATTCTATTATGCTAAGCTTTAAAGACCCTGCAAGGATGAGCGTTTTCTCGTGGGAGGGCGATATTGATACTGTAATGACTCCTTTTGATTCTATCTTATATTACAAATACTTTTTACACGCGGGTTTTATGTCGATGGAACCACAAACAGGTCAAGTAAAAGCCTATGTTGGCGGAATAGACTATAGACATTTTAAATTTGATCAGGTAACAAGATCAAGACGTCAGGTTGGTTCGACAATTAAACCATTTATTTATTCTTTAGCAATGCAAAACGGTTATTCGCCTTGCACAAAAGTTCCAAATGTGGAGGTTACTTTTAAGCTACCCAAAGGTTCGGGAAAAGACTACTACACACCAAAATACTCTGAGTCGAAAATGGATGGTGAAATGGTAACACTTAAATATGGTCTTGCCGGCTCTTTAAATCAAATATCTGCATGGGTTCTTAAACAATATTCACCACAAGCAGTAGTTTCACTTGCTTATAAAATGGGCGTTCATAGTCACATCGACCCATTTCCATCAATTTGTGTTGGCGCTGCCGAGGTCTTGCTTTGCGAAATGGTTGGTGCATATTCTACTTTTGCAAACAAAGGAATATACACTCGTCCCATGTACATTACACGTATCGAAGATAAAAACGGGAATGTATTAGCGAACTTTTCTCCAATCCAAACCGAAGCTATAAGCGAAGAAACTGCTTATTTAATGATTGATTTAATGAAAGGGGTTGTTGACATGGGAACTTCGATTCGGTTAAGGCTTACTTATAAAATATATAGCGAATTGGCGGGCAAAACAGGTACAACAAATAATCATTCGGACGGATGGTTTATCGGAGTTGCGCCTGAGCTTGTTAGCGGAGGATGGGTTGGTGGCGAAGAACGTAGCATACGATTTAGAACAATAACTCTGGGACAAGGAGCATCACTTGCATTACCTATATTTGGATTATATATGCAAAAAGTTTACGCCGATCCAACCTTACCATATTCTAAGGACAGTAAATTTGAAAGACCATCACAATTATCGGTTGAGATCGATTGTGACGAATATGAAAGAAATAATCAGGATGGGAATTTTAATCAATTGTAGAAAAATTGCAACTATTTAAGTCTATCATCTTTATGTGTTTGATTTTTGTCTTTCGATTTAAATAAATAGCATGGGGCATAGGAAAAGAAATATGTATTGTAATTTTAAACCAGCTAAATAATTACAATTTAAAATTATCTATATTAATATAAAGCCCAATAGAATAGATTAGTAAGCTCCTTATTAGACAAATTTGGTAAAAGACTCGTTAGTTACCTTTTCTGAATAGTTTAGCAGCAAAGTCCCTAACATCTGAAACTGGAATAACTCCTGAAGTTTTTTTATCAAGTTCTGATTTTTGAGCAGCTGAAATAAAAACATTTGTAAACCCAAGACGATTTGCTTCGCTTACTCTTTTATCGATAAAAGAAACAGGACGTATTTGACCTGACAATCCAAGTTCTCCTACAAAGCAAGTATTTTCTGGCAAAGGTTTATCGTAATATGATGAAACGACCGAAGCCAATACTGCAAGATCGGCAGCTGTATCACTAACCTTGATTCCACCAGCAATATTTACAAAAGCATCTTTTTGACTAAGGTTTAAACCTAAACGTTTTTCGATGACAGCCAAAATCATTTGAAAGCGCCGCGAGTCAAATCCTGTTGATGTTCTTTGAGGACTACTATACACTGAGTTTCCAATTAAAGATTGTATTTCGATCATTAAAGTTCGACTTCCCTCCCCGATTGTGCCGTAAGCTACACCACTAAGTCCCGTATTTTCACCTGTAAGCAGGATATTTCCGGGATCTGTAATTTCTTTAAGACCATAGTTTTGCATTTCGAAAACGCCAATTTCGTAGGTTGAGCCAAATCTGTTCTTTTTTGGTCTTAATAATCTATAATAATGATTATTGTCTCCTTCGAATTGAAATACTGCATCAACAATATGCTCTAACGACATTGGCCCGGCAATATCGCCATCTTTATTAATATGACCTATAAGGATAACAGGAATCTCAAACTCTTTTGCATATTCTTGTAGCAAACGAGTACACTCTCTTACCTGACTAACAGTGCCCGGTGATGAAGTTAGATCTGCACTTGCAACTGTCTGAACCGAATCAATTATTATTATCTGTGGCTCTATCGATTTAATTGTTGCAATAATTTTTTCTATATTTGTTTCGGTATATATGTAGCAATTATCGTTCTTAATACCAATCCGCTCTGCCCGAAGTTTTATTTGATTCTCGCTTTCCTCGCCCGAAACATATAGAACTTTTTGATCTTTAAGATTTAAAACGGTTTGTAACACAAGTGTAGATTTCCCAATTCCGGGCTCACCCCCGAGTAAAACCAGCGACCCAGGCACCAATCCACCACCTAAAACGCGATTAAATTCATCATAAGGGAGTTTGATTCTGGTAATTTCTCGCCTACGAATCTCACTGATTTTTATTGCATTACCTGCTGTAGCTTGTGTTTTTGACTTTAGCCCTTTGGGCTCAACACTTTGCATTTCTTCTATAAAAGAATTCCAACTATTACAGTTGGAACACTTACCCACCCACTTGGGCGATATATAACCACAGTTTTGACAAACAAAAACTGCTTTTTCTTTAGCCATAAACTAGTTTTTTCTAATCATCTCACATCTCAAGTATGAACCGGCAGCTTCGTCGTCACTTAATCTGATTCGTGTCATGATTAAAATATCATTTTTAAACTTATCGATGCGATAAATACCGTTTACATCATCAAATCCTGTTAGCATTTTACTATTACTAATGGTTATTTGTGTTTTTAGCATCGATTTATCAACAACATAATTGCAAGAATCAAACTGAATATCACCACTTGCAGTAGAAACTCTGATAAGTTGTCCATCATCTTTAAATGTCCAAGTTACTGCACCTTGAGGGGTATTATCAAAAGTTTGAAACGTCCAAGTGCCGATAATTTCTTCAGGAACATTTTTACAACTTGAAAAGAACAAAGCTATCACTCCGATTAGTACTAAAATTTTTCTGATTTTCATGATTTTAACCTTTTTTATTTAGTGGCAAATATAATGATTTTTTTAATTGCTTACAATTTTTTTAAAATATCTGTTGTAGAATATCCTTCGACAAATGGAATAATCTCTACAAGTCCGCCTGTTACAGAGACAAAGTCAGCTCCGACGATATCATGATATTTATAATCTCCTCCTTTAACAAGAATATCGGGGATAATTGTTTTAATCAAATCCTCCGGCGTGTCCTCTTCAAAAATCACAACAGCATCAACAAAAACCAAAGAAGCTAACAAAGTAGCTCTAGCCATCTGATTGATAATGGGTCTTGTCTCACCTTTAAGCCTTTTTACAGATTCGTCAGAGTTAAGACCAATAACAAGTTTATCGCCTAATTCTTTAGCCTTAACTAAATAATCAACATGTCCATAATGAACAATATCAAAGCAACCGTTTGTAAATACAATAGATTGTTTGTTTTTTTTCCAATCCAGAGCCCAAGAAGAGATTTCGTTTCTCTTTATTATCTTTTCATTTATCAAACTAAAATAATCCATATTAAACTATTGAATTTGTTCTGGTATCGGGAAAAATAAAGGATGGTTTAAAAGTTTTAGCTTCTTCGAAGTCCATAGATGCATAAGAAATAATAATCACAATATCATCGACAGCAACTTTACGAGCGGCTGGACCATTTAAACAAATGACTCCTGAACCGGCCTGCCCTTTGATTACGTATGTTTCGAATCTCTCACCATTATTAATATTAACTACTTGAACTTTTTCATGCTCAATAATATTTGAAGCTTTCATTAGGTCTTCATCAATAGTAATACTTCCGACATATTGAAGATTTGCTTCGGTAACCCTGACCTTGTGTATTTTTGATTTTACTACTTCTATATTCATAATATAAACATGATAAATCGCTGCAAAGTTAAATAATACTTATTTAAAACTCCAAAATAATGTTGTCAATTAATCTGACTTTTCCACACCAAACAGCCACACACATTACTACCACTGAGTTTTGAAGGACTTCGTCAAGTTCTTCTAAAGTATTCGGATTGCAAAAAATGCAGTACTCCGCTTTCAAATCCTCAACTTTTTCAATATTTTTAACAAAATGATTTGACCATTGTTTAGTTTTATCGCCAATATTAATACTATTTGCAACAATTTTCATTTCGGCATAAATAGAAGCGGCATTTACTCTTTGTGTTTGAGTTAATCTCTCGTTACGGCTGCTCATAGCCAATCCACTTTTCTCGCGCACAATTGGACATGATAATATCTCGATTTCAAGCCCTGCCTGAGCGGTCATTTTCTTTATTATTGCAAGTTGTTGAAAATCTTTTTGTCCAAAAAAAGCTTTGTGAGGCTTTACAATATCGAAAAGTCGAAATACGACATCAACTACTCCTTGAAAATGTCCGGGTCTAAATTCTCCTTCATACTTACTGTCAAGCCCTTCAAAATTCATTAAATATCCGGCATAATTGTCATATATTTGCTTATTATCAGGTATAAAAATAACATCACAGCCTACTTTTTCGAGCATATCCATATCCATTTGCTGATTATTAGGATAATTTTCAAAATCACTCTTGTCGTTGAACTGTCGTGGATTTACAAATATTGACACTACTGTCAAATCTGTTTCTTTTAAAGATTGTTCAACTAATGAAATATGACCTTGATGCAATGCACCCATGGTGGGTACAAACCCAACAACTTTATTTAATCTTATTGCCTCAAAAAATTCAAAGGCTTCTGATAAATTATTAATGATTTTCATCTTAAAAATTTTGGCGAATATAATTAATTGAAAACTCCTGACCAATGAGATTTGAAATAATGTTCAAAAAACTATAAAACCTTTCAAAAAAATTAGTCCAAGACCAAACATTTTTGCATAAACAATATTTTAATCTTAAAAACGTTACAAATGCTTGTGCGGATATATGAAAAATTTTTTATATTTTTGTGCCTTAAAATATAAACTATATTTAAAAAGTAATATGAAATTAAAAGTTCTTTTTGTAACCCAGGAGATAATGCCCTATATGCCTGAGACAGAAATGTCTAAAATAGGCAGACATCTACCCCAAGGGATACAAGAGCGCGACAAAGAAATTCGCACGTTCTTACCAAAATTCGGAAACATTAACGAAAGACGCAATCAATTGCATGAGGTTATTAGACTTAGCGGGATGAACTTGGTAATAAACGACACTGATCATCCTCTTGTAATTAAAGTAGCATCTATTCAGCCTGCTAGAATGCAAGTATATTTTATTGACAACGACGATTATTTTGGCAGAAAGCACTCATTAACTGAAAAAGGCAAAGAGTTTGACGATAACGACGAAAGAGCTATCTTTTACTCCCGAGGTGTTATCGAAACTGTAAAAAAACTTGGCTGGGCACCCGACATTATTCATTGTCACGGTTGGTTTACTTCATTAGTACCTTTTTATATGAAAAAGATTTACAGTCAGGATCCGTTGTTTGAGAATGATTTCAAAATAATTTATTCTGTTTATAACGATAGATTTAACAAAACGCTCAATACAGACTTATCGCAAAAACTTTTAACCGAAAACTTGCTACCCGAAGACGTTGAAACAATTGCAAATCCAGACTGGGATAGTCTTACACGGTTTGCTGTTGAAAATTCCGATGGTATTATTATGGGATCTAAATCATTAAGTGAGGAGACAAAAGATATTATTATTTCTTCGAATAAACCATATCTAAAACCTCAGGACGATGACAGCTTGGTTGACAAATACAACGATTTTTACAATAAACTAATTGAAAAATAATTTTAATGAGAAACACTTCCAAATTACTTATTCCTTTTATTTTGATGCTAATTTCTACCGGTATCATTTTAAATTCTTGCCAAAATGAAGAATCTCCAATTGGCTTAGGAATTATTCCGGGTTCAGACCAAATGGAACTATTTTGTGACACATTTAACGTTAGAGCATATACTGTAAGTGACCTTAATATTGCTACCGATGAAAGAAGTTTGGCAACGCTTGGCTCTTATGTTGACCCTGTTTTTGGATTTTCGAAAGCCAGCTTTATTTTTCAAACAAGAATATCTTCAAACAATGTTGACTTCTCAGATGTTGTAAAATTAAACTCTCTGGAATTACACCTCAAATATAACTTTCATTACGGAGACATTGAAACGGCACAAACCCTAAACATATACAGATTGTTAAATGATGTTTACATCGATTCGGTTTATTATGCTTCGTACAAACCTGAGCTTTCAGATTTAGAGTTATTATCGACAATATCGCTTGATGTTCCAATGGAAGATAGTCTTCTAAAAATCACTCTTCCCATTGAATTAGCTCAAGAGTTTATCGATGCAGACTCAATAAATTTTACTGACAACGATGCATTTATTCAATATTTTAAAGGTTTTTATTTAACTACCGAAAACCTTGCTGCTGATGGCTGCATTTATAGTTTTGACTTATATGATTCGGACTCTAGAATGATGCTATACTTTAACGACTCTTTAGATTATGAGTTTTATATTAATACCAAGTCTGCTGCATTTAATATGTTTGAGCACGACTATTCGTTAGCCTCTGCCGATATTCAAACAACTGTTTCTGACTCAACTGGAATATATGATTATTGTTACGTTCAAAGTTTAGGAGGATTAAAAACTAAATTATTTTTCCCTTATATCGACACACTACTTAACAGTAATAACATTGCAATAAACAAGGCACAGCTGACTATAAGCATCGAAGACAATTACAATGAGCAGGTTTATGTAGCTCCACCCAAAATGACTTTGGTTGCAGTACTCGAAAACGGCAAATATGACTTTTTAACCGATTATAAAGTTAACAGCACAAAATTTGGAGGTGATATGGATTCAGATTATCATACCTATACATTTAATATTCCTTTTCATATTCAGGAACTTGTTAATGGAAACACTGACTACGGTTTGTATTTATTTGCAACCGAGAATAGAACAAAACCATATAGAGTCATACTGAATAATAAAGAGGGAGAAGAAAGTGCAATAAAATTAGAGATTTATTATTCGAAATACTAAACTAACGAACAAACTATGTGCGGAATTGTAGGATATATTGGACACAGACAAGCTTACGACATATTAATTAAAGGTCTAAAAAGATTAGAATATCGTGGATATGACTCAGCAGGAATAGCATTAAGCGATTCTGATTATCGTGTATATAAGTGTAAAGGTAAAGTTAGCGACCTTGAGGCGCAAACAAAAGACCAAAATATAAATGGCAAGATTGGTATGGGGCACACACGTTGGGCAACTCATGGAGAACCAAACGACAGCAATGCACATCCTCACAAATCGATGAACGGCAAATTTGTGATTATACATAATGGTATAATTGAAAACTATGGCAAACTTAAGCAGGGTCTCGAAAAAGAAGGTTATACATTTTATAGTGAAACAGACACCGAAGTACTTGCTAATCTGATTGAGTTTTATTACATAAACAACAGAAAAAATGGCAACTCTTTTACGCCTGAAGATGCAGTAAGAGCAGCTTTAAACATGGTCGAAGGGGCTTACGGCTTAGTAATTCTTTGCGAAGACAATCCCGGACAAATGATTGCTGCCAGAAAAGGCAGTCCTCTTGTTATTGGAATTGGAAAAGATGAATACTTTATTGCTTCTGATGCCACTCCTATTGTTGAATATACAAATTCGGTTATTTATCTAAACGATGATGATATTGCAGTAATCGATGACAAAGGTCTTAGCTTAAAGAATCTTAAAAACATTCCACAAAAACCGGCAATTCACAAAATAGATCTAGAGTTAAGCGAAATTGAGAAAAATGGTTTTGAGCACTATATGCTTAAAGAAATATACGAACAACCGAGAGCCATTAGAGACACATACCGGGGTAGATTAAATTTTGAATCAAAGTTTTTGCGACTTGGAGGCTTACACAATGTTTTTAAACAATTGACTGAGGCTAACAGAATAATAATTATTGCATGTGGAACAAGTTGGCACGCAGGTATTGTAGGTGAGTATTTATTTGAGGAATTTACCAGAATCCCAACCGAAGTTGAATATGCTTCAGAATTTAGATATCGAAATCCAGTTATAAACAAGGGAGATTTAGTAATCGCAATTAGCCAGAGTGGTGAAACTGCCGACACACTTGCTGCTATTCAGCTGGCAAAAAAAGCCGGTGCAATTGTAATTGGTGTCTGCAACGTAGTTGGGTCAAGTATTCCACGCGAAACATCAGCAGGAGTTTTCACTCATGCAGGTCCAGAAATTGGAGTTGCATCGACAAAAGCTTTTACTGCGCAAGTAACTGTTCTTACAATGATGGCAATGGCAATTGGACAGGCAAACAAAGGGCTAACCAATCAAGAGTTTACCGATTTAATTGATGAGCTTTATGTTATACCAGATAAAATTGAAAAGATACTTGAAAAGTCTGAAAAAATCAAAGAAATTGCATTAAAAATAGCAGATTCTACGAACAGCTTATATTTAGGACGTGGATATCTTTTCCCTGTCGCATTAGAAGGAGCTTTAAAACTAAAAGAAATATCCTATATACATGCGGAAGGTTATCCGGCAGCAGAAATGAAACATGGTCCGATTGCACTTATCGACGAAAAAATGCCGGTAATTGTTTTAGCAACAAAAGACCATTCATACGACAAAATAGTCTCTAACATACAAGAGGTTAAAGCTCGTAAAGGAGTTATAATAGCAATTGTTACCGAAGGTGATACAACTATCAAAGAAATGGCAGACTATGTAATCGAAGTCCCTCATTCGGATTTCGCTCTTGCTCCGCTATTAACAGTAATTCCATTACAATTATTATCATATTTTATTGCAGTGGAAAGAGGATGTAATGTCGATCAACCAAGAAATCTTGCAAAATCGGTTACAGTTGAATAATTTTACAATAATTTATAATAAAATAAGTATTTTTGAGTTATCAATTCTATAAAGAAAACGGTTTGAAAAGAAAATATTTAATATCGCTTTCAGTAATAAGTTTATTATTATTGTTTAACTCATGCTCTACCGAGAAAAACACAAGCATGAGCAGGATGTATCACAATACAACTCTTAAATACAATATCTTTTTTAATGGTAACGAAGCCTACAAAAGAGGTATTAATCGTATAAATTCGCAAAACACCGACAATTACAACGAAACTTTAACTGTTTTTGTTGACAGCAAAGAGGAATTAGCCGGTTCGGGTGGTGGAGATATGGATAAAGCACTTCAAAAATCGGCAAAGGGAATTAAAATACACTCTATCACAAAAAAACCGGAAGTAAAAAAAGCAGGAAGTATGTCGAAAAAAGAAAAAGAGTTTTTCGACAAAAAGGAATTTAACAAATGGATAGACGATTGTTATCTCTTAATGGGTAAATCATACTTTATTAAACGCGAATATATTGATGCCAGGCAAACATTTGACTATATTGTAAGACAATTCCCGGACGAAGACACCCGACATATTGCGAATTTATATCTTGTTAGAACCTACAGTGAGCAAGGAAATTTTAAAGCAGCTAAAGAGACACTCGATTTTATCGAAGCCGAAAAAGAGCTCCCAAAAGAATTAGATGGATATTTTTCTGCAATTTATGCCGATTTTTACCTCAAGCAAAAAGATTTCGAAGCAGCAATTCCAAAACTACAACGTGCGGTAAAAAACACAAAAAAGAAAAAAGAAAGAATCAGATACATTTACATTCTTGCTCAAATTTACGAAAAACTAGACAATCTTTCCAAAGCATCAGAATTGTATGGTGAAGTTGCAAAAAAGAACTCATCCTACGAAATGGAGTTTAATGCAAAAATTAATATGGCAAAATGCTTTGTAGGACAAGGAAAAAGCAATAAAGATATTATGAAAACCCTAAAAAAAATGCTTAGGGATGATAAAAATATTGAATACCTCGATCAAGTTTACTATGCAATTGCTGAAATAGAATTTAGACAAGGTAATAAAACCGAAGCAATACAAAATTACAAATTATCGTCCGAAAAAAGTGTCTCCAACGATTTTCAAAAAGCCCTTTCTTGTTTAAAACTTGGAGAAATCTATTTCTCGAAATTAGATTACAATAATGCCCAGATTTATTACGACACCTGTATGGCATTTTTACCTGCTACGTATGATAATTATGCGGAAATCAGAACTAACTCACAAAATCTTACCGAATTAGTAAGGTTTACAAGTACAGTTGAGTTTGAAGACAGTGTTCAGGTTTTAGCAAAAATGAGTGAAAAAGACAGGAATAAAATTATAGATAAAATTATAGCAGATCTAATTGAACAAGAAAGAATTGAGAGAGAACTTGAGCAACAAGCAAACATTAATTCTATGCTTTTTGACCAACAACGAGGCAATTCTATGAATAACGTAAATGCTCCATCGGGCGGAAAATGGTATTTTTATAACCCATCGCAGTTAAGTTTTGGTAAAAATGAATTTAATAAAAAATGGGGACAACGTAAGAACGAAGATCATTGGCGAAGAAAAAACAAATCTACAGCCGATTTCAATGATGAAGATATCGCTGCAACAGAAGACAGTGCTACTGGTCCACAACAAAATCGAATTACAAACACAAAAGACAGAGCATACTATTTACAAGACATTCCATTGTCAGATTCGGCACTTATTGCATCAGATGAACGCATTATTACCGCACTGTTTAATGTAGGTAGAATTTATAAAGAGAAATTCTCTGACTATGGCAAAGCTATTGATGCTTATGAAGAACTCAACAAAAGATTCCCAAATAACGAATATCTTTTGCTATCATATTACAATTTATATTTGCTAAATAAAATCACAGGAAATGATGCCGAGATGAACAAGTACAAAAACTTAGTTATCTCAAAATATCCCGACACAAATTATGCGAAACTACTTCAAAACCCCAATTATATAAAAGATTTAGAACAAAAACGCAGAGAGGACATACAACTATACATCGAAACTTACGACAGTTATATGAATGCAGATTGCAACACAGTTAATGCTAAGTGCAATAGTTTTATCCAGAATAACCCCAACAGTGACTTAGTTGCAAATTTCGAGTTCTTTAAAACTCTTTGCGTAGGAAGATCTGGAGATACTGTTGTCTTTAAATCAGCATTGGTGAATTATATACAAAAATACCCTGATCATGAATTAGCCACTGCTGCTGAAAACATCTTAGCTTATTTTGGAACAACCAATGTACAAGCTCTTATTGCAGACTTACAGAAAAGACCCGATCCAATAAAACAACAAACAAATACAACAGTCAAAGACAGTAGTGGAAATGTTACTAATGTTCCTGACAATAAAGAAATTTTCGAATTTGACGAAAACGAAACTCACTATTATACAATATATGTTAAAAACGAAGATGTTGACATTAAACGTTTAAGTTTTGAAATAAGAAACTTTAACATTTTTAACTTTAGTACCAAAACATTTAATGTTACCAACATGACTTTAGATGGCACTTATGAGTTAATTACTGTTAAGCCATTTAAGAACAAGACTCAGTCAATCAATTACTCAAAACTTATTGCAAATAGTGATGATGTGTTTAATAAACTTGTTGGCGTCGAGCACAAAATATTTGTAATTTCTGAGACAAATCTTGGTAAATTACGCAAGAGTAAGGATATAAACCAATATCTAGATTTCTATAATCAGAATTACTAGAAGGCACTATCCACCTTATTTAACAATAAAATACACTCCCTATGAAACAGATTAGAATTCTATGGACTGACGATGAAATAGACTTATTAAAACCCCATATCATTTTTCTGGAGAAAAAGGGATATTACATAGATACCGCGACCAATGGAAGCGACGCATTAGAGCTAGTAAAAGAAAGCAACTACGACATCATTTTTCTTGACGAAAACATGCCAGGCTTAAGTGGTTTAGAAACTTTGAGCAGAATAAAATCCATAAAACCCCTCATCCCAATCATTATGATCACAAAAAGTGAGGAAGAAAACATTATGGACGAAGCTATCGGATCAAAGATTAACGACTATTTAATAAAACCGGTTAATCCAAATCAAATTCTACTTGCAATAAAAAAGAACATAGATAAAGAAAGGCTGATAACCCAAAAGACGACATCGGCATACCAATCAGAATTTTCGCGATTAGGAATGGAAATAAACGATAGCCTTAGTCACGAAGATTGGATGGAGGTTTATAAAAAACTCACATACTGGGAACTTGAACTATCTAACTCTCAAGACAGTACCATGGACGAAGTCCTAAGAATGCAACTAAACGAAGCCAACAGCAGTTTTGCTAAGTTTATTAAACGAAATTACACCGATTGGTTCGATCCTAAAAATAATGAAAAACCACTTTTATCACCAAGCCTATTAAAAGAAACCGTTTTCCCTCTGCTAAAAGAAAATAAAAAAGTTGTATTTTTATTAATGGACAATCTCAGATTTGACCAATGGAAAAGTCTGGAACCACTTTTATCTCAATTTTACAAACTCGAGAAAGAAAGCCTATACTACTCTATTTTACCAACATCAACACAATACTCCCGAAACTCAATTTTTTCGGGTTTGATGCCTTCGGAGATAAATAGACTATACCCGGAGTTATGGAAAAATGATGATGAAGAAGGCGGTAAAAACCTATACGAAGAAGATATGCTAAAGTCATATCTCCACAGATACAATATAAACTCGAGCATGTATTTCGAAAAAGTTACTGACATTAAATATTGTAAGAGAATTGCTGATAATGCAAACAGTATATTAAACAATCAATTTGTTACTATAGTGGTCAATTTTGTTGATGCTCTTTCGCATGCCCGAACCGATCAAAAAATGATACGAGAACTTGCTAACACGACCTCGGCATATAGAGCAATAACAAAATCGTGGTTTGAATTTTCCCCGTTATTCGAAATGCTAAAAGTATTTGCAGAAAAAGACATACATCTTGTGATCTCAACCGACCATGGAAGCATTCAGGTTAGCGATCCAATAAAAATTATTGGAGACAGAGCAACCACAACAAACCTTAGATACAAACAAGGCAAAAGCTTAAATTACAACAAAAAAGAGGTTATAGAAATACTTAATCCAATGGATGCATATCTCCCGAAAACAAATATTTCATCAACATACGTTTTTGCTCATGGCACCGATTTCTTTGCTTATCCAAACAATTATAATCATTATGTAAAATATTATAAGGATACTTTTCAGCACGGTGGTGTATCTCTACAAGAAATGATAATTCCATTAATTCATCTCAAGTCTAAATAATGGCAAAAATTACAATCGAAAATATCAACCAAATCAACAGAGCTGCAAAAGAGTTTATTAATCTAACTGCCAATGATAAAATTTTCTTATTCAAGGGCGAAATGGGATCCGGAAAAACAACTTTTATTAAAGCGATATGCAGCGAACTTGGTGTAAGCCAAGAGGTTACAAGCCCAACATTTGCGATAGTCAATGAATACGAAACTTCAAGAGGACAGCAGATATATCATTTCGATTTATATAGAATTGATAAAATTGAGGAACTGTTAGATATTGGTTTCGAAGAATACTTAAACTCAGATGCACTTATTTTTATTGAATGGCCAGAATTAGCAGAAAACATTATTCATGAACCGACCCTTACTGTAAACATAATAATTGCCGAATCCGGAAAAAGAGAGATTTCTTTTTAATCTGATAAATACAACATAAAGTAAAATCAGTCAACAATCTTATACTTCATTAAAGTAGTTCTCTTTAGTACATGACAAAAAATGAATTTTTCAAATTCATTTGGGTTGAAAATC
Organism: Bacteroidales bacterium; assembly: GCA_016937855.1. Taxonomy (GTDB): domain Bacteria; phylum Bacteroidota; class Bacteroidia; order Bacteroidales; family ML635J-15; genus Bact-19. The sequence continues at coordinate 43,129 of JAFGVU010000170.1, forward strand.
AGACAAAGCCCTGTAAGGGCTTAATATTTGTAACCCCGGACAAAGTCCGGGGATTACAAATATCTGAAAATCTATTTTTGGCATATATCTTTGCTACAACTGAGGCACGAAAGTTTGCAAAGATTATGACAAAAAATTTTGTCATATACTAAAGTAGTTATTCCAATTAAATTATATATTCCCTAAAAAAAATACTACTAAAAACACTAGCTTTAAAATTTTTTATTTATTTTTGCTCACGATTGATAGATAATATTAAATTATTTATGACTAGAATAAATTGAATTTTATAAAACGAATATCAGTACTACTTAACAAATTGGCCGATTTTGGAGTCGATCCAAACTTGCCGTATATGGAGTTAAGAAAAGCCAAACTCTTAAACGTTATTGTTAGCTCTATCACAGCGTTTTTAATAATTTTTATGATCATCAATTTAGTTGAAAAAAATTATGTTCTTGCAATATCAGATGTTATACTTTTCCTTTTTGTTTCTGTTCCTTCATGGATTTTGCAATATAAAAAGAAATATAAAGCTAACACGATACTAATTACAAGTGCATTTTTATTTTATACAACACTAATTACCATTTTGCAATATGATGTAAACAGACAAACAGAACACATCTTACCGGCAATTTCTATAATGGTAATATTCTTATTTGATGGATGGAAGAAAAACTTAATATTTTTACTATTCCCGATCTCCTTTTTTACAATAAGATTTGTGATAATGTACAGCGATTTAGGATACATCGATTTAAAGTCATTGCATCTTATGTACCTTCTTGAGTTCCTTACAGTATATGTGATAGCATCATATTTTAAGGCAGACATGATGAACTTTTACCGCAAACTGCAATTAGCAAATCAGACAAAAGACAAACTATTTAGAATAATTTCGCACGACTTAAAAAATCCATTTAGCAGTTTACTTGGCATAAGCGAGTTGCAATTAAAGTTTGTTGAACGTAATGATTTTGATAAAATAAAGTCCTCAGCTGAAATAATACATGGATCTGCAACTAAAATTTATGATTTAACACAATCACTACTTGATTGGTCGTTATCACAATCAGAAACAATTAACATTGACATTCAGAAAGTTAATATTACATCTATCATTGCTCAAGTTTGCGACTTTTGTGAAATAACGGCGAGACCAAAAGATATTAGAATAAGATTTATCCCTAAGCAAGAATTACAGTGGCAATGTGACTCGATTATGACACAAATTGCTGTGAGAAATATAATTATGAATGCTATAAAGTTTTCTCCAAGAAATTCAGAAATAATAGTTAGTCAGGAAATTGTCGATAATAATCTACAAATTATAGTACAAGATTTTGGAGTGGGAATCGAAAGAGATATTATCCCAAACATCTTTAGTGAAAATTCGATATATTCTAGTTACGGAACAGAAAAAGAAAAAGGCACTGGATTGGGTCTCAAAATAAGCAAAGAGCTTATTGAGAAACAATCTGGACAAATAATACTCTCAAGTGAGTTAGGTAAAGGATCTGAATTCACAATCATTTTGCCATAAGTTTTTTATAAAGTAATATCAAGTTTGTAAAAAACAGTTCGGGTTTATTGATTACAACATAGAACTTTAAAAAACTTTTTAGTTTTACTTTTGTTATAACTTACAAATTAAAAAACAAAAACCTAAAAATATGAAAACTATCCTATTATCATCAGTTGTATTATTTTTCTCATTTTCATTATCTGCCCAAAAAGAAAAAACAGATATTGAGCCAATTTATAAGTATTGTGTTAAAGATATCAATGGCGAAAAATTCCATTTTAAAGACCTCGAAGGCAAAAAAATAATGATTGTAAACACTGCATCAAAATGTGGTTTTACAAAACAGTTTAAAGAGCTTCAAGAAGTTTATGATAAATACAAAGACCAAAACTTTGTTATTGTTGGTTTTCCATCTAACGACTTTATGAATCAAGACCCCGGGACAAATGAAGAAATCCTTGAGTTTTGCTCTGTTAATTATGGTGTAAACTTCCCAATGATGTCGAAAGTAAAAGTTACCGGAAAGAAAAAAGATAAAATTTACAAATATCTTACAGATAAAAATTTAAATGGTTACGAATCGTCATCAGTTAAATGGAATTTTCAAAAATATCTGATTGATGAAAATGGATATCTCGTAAAAGTCGTAGGAACAAAAACATCACCCGACGATGAAGAAATTATCAATTGGATTATAGGTAAATAACCAAATCTTTTTCTGAATTGTATTGTATTAACAATATAGCATAGTTTGTCAGACACAATAATAATTTAGTATAATTCTAAATAAACATGATTTTTTTAAGGTTTTAGCAAATATAAATTTTATATATTTGCCCTCATGAAAAGCAAAACACTTATACCACGAATAATGGTATGGCTAACCTTGGTTAGTCTAATAATGTTGCTTATAAATAATAGTCTATTTTTACATGTCCACAAACTCGACGATGGCAGAATAATTTCTCACGCACACCCATTTAATAAAACACAAAAAACTAGTTCTGGTGAAGCTAAGCACAACCATACTGCTAACGAAATATTAATTTATCAAATTCTTGATTCAGTTTCACTACTACTGATTGTATTTGCTGGAATTCAAATTCTAATTCCTGTTATTCAGCACTTAACTTCGTACTATAATGCAAAAAAACATAGTAAAGAAATTATAACCGGATACAGCATCCGCCCCCCTCCTTTTTTACCTAAATTCACAATTTAAGCTTTAGTACAGGTAAAAAACAAATCAAAAAAGACAAATAATGAAATATATAATAATTGTATTTCTTGTAATTGTAGGATTACAAGCAAATGCACAAAAGCAGACAGACGCTCATATAGTTGGGCATGTAACATGTTGTGATGAGCATATAGCTTTCGCAAACATCATGTTAAAAAACACAACAATAGGCACATCAACAGATGAAACCGGGCATTTTCAACTTATTAATATGCCAGAAGGCACATTTACGATTATTGTTCAAGCATTAGGATACAAAACTCAAGAAAAAGAAGTTGTTATAAAAAAATCGCAAACAATTGAACTTAAATTTGATCTCGAAGCAGATGCATTAGGATTAGACGAAGTTGTTATTACAGGCGACCGGAATCAAAAAAACCGTAAAGAGTCGGCAGTAGTTGTAAACACGCTAACTCCAAAAGCTTTGGAATCCAACAACAGCATAACAATCAGCGAAGGACTAAACTTTTGTTCGGGACTTAGAGTAGAAAACAATTGTCAAAACTGTGGATTTAACCAGCTTAGGATGAACGGAATGGAAGGACCATATTCACAAATACTGATAAACTCACGAGCAATTTTTAGCGGATTAGCCGGAGTATATGGTTTAGAATTAATTCCTGCCAATATGATAGAACGCGTAGAAATTGTAAGAGGAGGCGGATCGGCATTATACGGCAGTAATGCAATTGCAGGAACAGTAAATATGATTCTTAAAGATCCTATAACAAATTCATACGAGTTTGGAACAAATACCAGCATCTTAGGTCTTGGTATGGATAAGGTCGCAGAGCCTTCCTTAGACCAAAGTATAAACCTAAATGCTTCAATAGTCTCATCAGACTCAAAAACAGGAATGTCGGTATATGGTTTTCATCGTGACAAAGAACCTTTTGATGCCAACAATGATGGATTTTCGGAACAATCTAAAGCGAAAAACACTACTATCGGAACAAGAATTTTTCATCGGTTTTCGCAACGATCAAAAATTACTTTAGATTATTTTAGCATAAATGAAGAACGGCGAGGTGGAAGCGATTTTGACAATCCTTATCACATGACAAGAATTTCAGAAGCTGTGGAACACAATATTAACACAGGAGCTCTAAACTTCGATCTATTTGTTAGGGAAAAAGACCAAATTGCCATATATGCATCTGCACAGCATATTAACAGAGACAGTTACTATGGAGCGAATTACTCATTAGCAGATTATGGCAACACAAAAGACCTCTCGTACTCAGCTGGTGCGCAATATACTATGCGTGAAGACAAATCTAATTTAGTGGCTGGTATCGAAAGCACCGGTTCAATGCTCAATGATGTAAAATTAGGATATCCTGATTTCGAAAATGCTCAAATAGGTGATGGTAATATTATTTATATTCCAAACACACAAAACACTACGATTGCAAATCAATACATGACAACTAACGGAATATTTGCTCAATACGAACACAAAATCAATATCTTTAGGATAAGTGTTGGAGCAAGATTTGACAACTATCTTATAAACAATCTTGAAGATGCTGATCAGAAAAAAGAAGGTCAAGTGTTTAGTCCAAGAACGAATGTTTTAGTTGACTTAACCGACTTTCTACAGTATAGAGCAAGCTACTCGCAAGGTTTTAGAGCTCCTCAAGTTTTTGACGAAGATTTGCATATAGAGACATCCGGTTCACGACAAGTATTACATAGGAACTCTCCCGATTTGCAACAGGAGACAAGCCATAGCATAAGCAGTTCGTTGGATTTCAAAAAAAATATCGGAAAAATAAATATTAGTCTTCTTGCCGAAGGTTTCTATACAATTCTACAGAATCCATTTGTTAACGAGTATGGAGAAGCAGACGAAGACGGAGTTGTTGTTTACACAAGGATAAACGCAAGCGAAGGCGCTGTTGTTCAGGGCATTAACTTTGAGCTTAGTGTTTTCCCACACAAAAGCATTTCATTCCGATCAGGTTTTACCCTACAACAAAGCTTATATAAAGAAGCACAAGAATTTAACGAAAAACGCTTTTTTAGAACTCCAGGCAACTATGGATTTTTTACATTTGATTATCAGGCATCGAAGAATTTTGGTGCATCTGCGAACGCAACCTACACAGGAAAAATGCTAGTCCCCTATTTTGGTACTAGCATATCTAATCCTGAAAATGGTGAGCTACGAGAATCTAGTCCATTTTTCGACCTTGGTCTAAAGGCAAAGTATAACATAAAGCTAAATGGTGCAAAGCTTCAAATATTTGCAGGAGTAAAAAACATTTTCAATTCGTATCAAAACGATTTTGACAGCGGAATCGATAGAGACCCCGCATATATTTACGGTCCGACATCGCCTCGAACAGTATATTTTGGAATTAAAATTGGAAATATGCTAGACTAAAAAATGTGATAAGCCAAACATCACCAATAAAAACTAAACTGTTCTTTGAGATTTGAAGAACAGTTTTTTTATCACTTATTTTGTATCACTACATTTTGATTATCTTCAAAACTCACTATATTTGCCAAAAATTAAAAAAATGAGCGAATTCAAAAGATACACGGTAACTTCTGCCCTTCCTTATGCAAACGGGCCTGTACATATTGGACATTTAGCGGGAGTTTACGTTCCGGCAGACATATATGCAAGATTTTTACGATTGACGCACCAAGATGTTGTTTTTATTGGTGGATCAGATGAACATGGAGTTCCGATAACTTTGAAAGCAAAGAAAGAAGGGGTATCTCCTCAGGATATTGTTGACAGATATCACACAATAATTAAAAAGTCGTTTAAAGATTTTGGGATAAGTTTTGACATATATAGCCGAACCAGCAATAAAGTGCACCACGATACAGCATCTGAGTTTTTCACAACTCTTTACGAAAAAGGCGAATTTGTCGAAAAAACCAGCTTGCAATTTTACGACGAAGCCGAAAATCAATTTCTAGCCGACCGTTACATTATGGGCACATGTCCTAAATGCGGAGCTGAAGATGCTTACGGCGACCAATGTGAAAAATGTGGATCTAGTCTTAGCGCCGAAGAGCTAATAAATCCGCGCTCTGTAATTAGTGGAAATCAGCCGGTATTGAAAGAAACAAAACATTGGTTTTTACCTTTAGATAAATATGAAGACGAGCTAAAACAATGGATACTTGAGGAACATAAAGAATGGAAACCCAATGTTTATGGACAATGCAAATCGTGGCTCGACTCAGGGCTTTTCCCAAGAGCTGTAACCAGAGATCTAGATTGGGGGGTTCCTGTTCCACTAAAAGAAGCTAAAGACAAAGTATTATATGTTTGGTTTGATGCTCCAATTGGATATATTTCCGCAACAAAAGAACTTACTCCTGAATGGGAAAAATACTGGAAAGACAAAGACTCAAAACTAGTTCACTTTATTGGCAAGGACAATATCGTTTTTCATTGTATCATTTTCCCCTCGATGCTAAAACACGAAGGTTCATATATTTTGCCTGACAATGTTCCTTCAAATGAGTTTTTAAATCTTGAAGGCGACAAAATATCTACCTCTCGAAATTGGGCTGTTTGGTTACACGAATATCTTGAGGACTTCCCCGGAAAACAAGATGTATTAAGATATGTTTTATGTGCAAATGCACCGGAAACCAAAGACAACGATTTTACATGGAAAGATTTTCAGGCGAAAAACAATAACGAATTAGTTGCGATAATGGGAAATTTTGTGAATAGAGCATTAGTTCTTACTCATAAATATTTCGATGGCATAGTTCCTACTCCGCAAGAGGACACTGATTATGAAAAAGAAATTCGCACCGAAATTCAAAATATAAAAACAAATCTCGAAAACAATATCAAGCACTACAAGTTTCGAGAAGCATTAAAAAATGCTATGAGTATTACACGTCTAGGAAACAAATATTTAGCAGATACAGAACCCTGGAAGCTAATCAAAACGGACGAAAACAGAGTTAAAACAATTTTGTACTACTCAATTCAGTTATGTGCACTTTCGGCAATTCTTGCAGAACCATTTTTACCATATACTTCCGAGAAGTTAATCAAAATTTTAAATATTGATAAACCCGATTGGGATGACGCTAATAAGTTTGACATTATTGAAAGTGGGCATAAAATTAACTCTGCTGAGCTACTATTCGAAAGAATAGAAGATGAAGCAATCGCTGCACAAGTAGAAAAGCTAAATAAAACAAAAGAAATGAATCAGGCAGAAAACAATGCGGTAACTCCACAAAAAGAAATAATTACTTACGATGATTTTGTTAAACAAGACATCCGTATCGCAACAATACTCGAAGCCGAGAAAGTGGCAAAAGCCGACAAACTTCTAAAACTAGTAATTGACACAGGGATTGATAAGAGGACTATTGTGTCCGGCATAGCCAAATATTTTAAACCAGAAGATATAATCGGAAAACAAGTTTGCGTTTTAGTAAATCTAGCTCCTCGAACTTTACGTGGAATCGAATCTCAAGGCATGGTTCTTATGGCTGAAGATAAGGATGGAAGCCTAAAATTTATCAGTCCGGAGTCGATATGCGCAAATGGATCTGCGATTAGCTAAAATATTTGAGTATTTTTTGTCAACATATTAAAATATTTTTTAAAATTGCAGAAAATTATATTAAAGATTGCAAATTAACTCAAGCATAAATCACAAATGAAACTTTTAACACTGATTCGTCATGCAAAATCAGACTGGGATAACGACTTGTATGACTTCGACCGTCCTTTAAATGAAAGAGGTGAAACAGACGCACCAATAATGGCAGAATTCCTAGCTAAAAACTTACCAAAACCGGATTTAATAATCTCGAGCCCAGCTCTTAGAGCAGCCTCAACAGCCGAGATTATTGCCGAAAAGTGTGGATATCCGGTCGAAAAAATAAAATATATCGACGAGCTATATTTATGTAGTGTTTCGGAATATATCGAAGTTCTTATTGAGCAAAGCCCAAAAATAAACCATATTTTTTTGGTTAGTCATAATCCAGGCACAACAGGTTTTACAAATCTGCTAACTGGCGAATTAATCGAAGAAATGCCTACTTGTGGTGTTGCTCACATAAAACTCGATCTCTATAAGTGGGAAGACGTGGAGCCAGACACCGGTAAACTTGTAAAACTGTTTACACCCAAGACAATTTAAAGATTTATCACTATAAATTAAACTGCATTACCACTTTTTCATTGAGCTAGTGATACTAGTTCATCCGGTTTTATTAAATAATACGGATTCAATTCAGATCACACAAAATTATTTTTCATAAAAATTTGTCATGTATTTTGAGACTTATTAAAATATTGTGTAACTTTCCAGTCATAATTGTAATTCATTTTTCATGAGAAATATTTTTCGCACTGTATTATTAGGTCTATTCCTTTTAGGCATAACGATTACAGCACAATCACAGGACTATAACAAGCAGGCAGAACCTCAACCTCTTAGCTTAAAAGACCAACAATTACTTTTAAGTTTTCCTTCGCTTGAGCTGCCGCCGGCATACAAAAACAAGTCAATCCCATACATGGTTGACAATTCTCAAAGCGAACATTTTCGCGACATGTTTACTCAAGCAGGTATGAGCTGCGGACAAGCCTCATCAACCGGAATATGTTTTACATACGAAATAAATGTTGCACGAAATCTTGAGGCAAATACCAATGCAAACCTCTATCCTACTCATTTTGTTTTTAATTGGGACAACGGAGATTGGGGAAGTTCAGGGGTTAGTTATTACCATACTTTTGAAGTTCTAAGAACAGTTGGCACACCAAATCAGGAAGAATATGGTGGCACAATTGACTATGGTGGAAATCTCAGATGGATGACCGGATACGATCTATATTACAGTGCTATGCATAATCGAATTAGCCATGGTTATAAAATTGATGTTGGCGATGCAGACGGCTTAGCGATTCTAAAACATTGGATGAACGACCATTTGAATGGAGATGATGACGGAGGTTGTGCCGTTTTTTATTCGACTGTGCCTTACCCCGATGCCGACCTACCGGTTGGGACAGAAGAAGGAGGCAAGAAAGTCATTACTTCTCTATCTGCAAGCACTGCTCACTCTATGGCAATATTGGGTTTTAACGATTCTATCAGATATGATTACAATAACGACGGACAATATACCAACAATATTGATATTACAGGCGACGGACAAGTTACCATGGCAGATTGGGAAATTGGTGGTATAAAAATGTGTAATACTTACAGCGGCGGACCGGCTTGGGCTGATGGAGGCTTTTGTTACATTATGTACAAAGCACTTGCAACAGGAGCATTTTGGCACGATTTAGTTCATGTTATGACAGTAAATCCAACTTATGAGCCTCAATTAACTGCAAAAGTTGACATTACATACACTAACCGTAAAAGAATAAAGGTAATCGCCGGAATATCGACAAACACTTCGGCAAATATGCCCGAGTATGTTTTAGATTTACCGATTTTCGAATATCAAGGCGGTGACCGATATATGACCGGTGGTGAAGCAGAAATTGACAAGACAATCGAATTTGGATTTGATTTAACTCCTCTTCTAAATTACATAGAACCCAATCAAGAGGCTAAGTATTTTATTCAAATATTTGAAAATGACGATGATGGATGGGGTTCCGGGACTCTAAATTCTTTCTCTCTAATAAACTATGTCACAGGTGCTGCGGTCGAAACCGTATGCTCCGATCCGGCTCAAACAATTGTACAGAATGGGATTACCACAATGAGTATTGTTAGTGCTCAAAATTACGCCCCTGTCGAGATCACAACCACTGCATTGTCAACCGGATCTGTACTAAGTCCATATTCACAACAATTAGTTGCAACCGGAGGTAGCACTCCATACACATGGAGCTTCGACATGGATTTTGATGTTTCCGAAAGCGTTGGAATATTTCCAACGGGTGGCACAACTGCAAGCGGTTCTGGATTCTTCGCTATTCCACTTGGATTTGATTTTACTTACTATGGCGAAACTTATTCGACAATCTATGTGGGCAACGAAGGACTTGCTGTTTTCCAAAGCGCTTTTAGCGATGCATTGCCTTATGGACATCACGATGAAACTGTATTTATGCACACAAAGTGTATAGCCCCATTTTACTTATCCGGATTAACTTCCACAATAAAAACAATCACCGGGACAGGATATAAAACTATCATTTGGGATAACTCATCTATCGATTTTGCTATGACGATCTATGAAAATGGAAACATTGAGTTTATTTATGACAATGCAAACATAACTAATCAAAACAATTATGTGTGTGGAGTATCAAATGGAGACGAAATAAGCTTTCAGCGACTCGATTTTGATGATCCAAATAATATTGCAAGTGGACACAAATACACACTAATTCCATACACTATTCCCGAAGAATTTGAAATAAGCAATGATGGTTTATTGACCGGATTTCCAACTCATGAATACACAGCTGACGACTTTCATTTTAAAGTTATTGACAATAACGGCATAATTGACAAAATAACTCTTCCTTTTGTAACAGATGGTTTAATTCTATCATATTCCGTGAGTACTCCAGATGATAACGTTATTGAGTATGCTGAAAGTGTTGACTTAAGCCTAACAGTAGAAAATCCACTCGCAAGTATTGTTACCGGCATTTCAATAACAGCAACAACCCTCGATCCACACATTACTCTTACCGACAATTCTGAAACATGCTCAGATTTGTCCCCATCACAAAGCATTCTTTTAAGTAATGCATTTGCTTTTGATGTAAGCTCTGATGTACCCGACAACTATCAATTTCAAATTAATTTTGAAGTAGCTTGCGATCAGGACATTTGGCAATACTTTTACACATTTACTGCATATTCGCCTAACATTTTAACAGGAACAGTAACAATTGATGACGCAAATGATGACATTTTAGCTGCCGGAGAAACTGCTGACATTTTTATCCCAATTAGCAATTCCGGAGGATCTGACATTCACAATTTAACTGCAACTGCAACAACTAGCGACCCATACATAATAATTAATACAAACCAAGACAATTTATTATCCTTAGAACCTTCCGAAAGCAGCGAAATTACATTTAATATTACCTCTGCAAACGAAGTTGAGAATCAGCATAGTGCAACAATCAACATTAGCATTACAGGCGACAATGGCTATCAAGTTGAAATTCCCGTACAAGTAGTAATCAATACAGCAATTTTGTCGGTAAGCAACATAAATGTAAATGATGCAGACAATGGATGCCTCGATCCGGGCGAAACATCTGATGTTATTTTTATGCTACAAAACACAGGTCTTGTTGGCGCTACAAACATTACCGCTGCTTTAACAAGTGATGATCCTATGATTACAATAAATACTGCCGACCAGACCATCCCGTCTCTTACAGCAGGGAACTCAGTACCACTAACATACAATATTACAATTGATCCAACTTGTGACATGGCTCATCATGCCGAATTAGAACTTCAAATCACAGCCGATAACGGACTCAGCATTATTGTTCCTTGTTATTTGATTATAGGAATTTTGACCGAAAATTTCGAAACAGGAAACCTAAATACATTTGAATGGACCCAATCTGGAGATACACCATGGTACTTTGTTACAGACGAAGTTTATGATGGAATATATAGCTTAAGATCGGGGGTTATCAACGACAATCAAAGTTCGGTTCTTGAAATTCAGATGTACGTTGTTGCAGATGGAGAAATTAGTTTTGCAAGAAAAGTATCTAGCGAAAACAACTACGACTTTTTTGAATTCCTTATAGATGGAATTGTCAAAACAAGTTTATCCGGAGAACAAAATTGGGATGAATTCTCTTGTCCTGTAACAACAGGAGCACATACTTTCACTTGGAGATATCGTAAAGATTATATGGCAAACTCAGGAAATGATGCTGCATGGATAGACAACATAATTTTTCCGGCTGTCAATAATGTTCCACCAATATTAACTTGTTCGACTTCCGAGATTTTCAAAACAATGAATAGCGACCAATTTGAAACCGATGAATTAATTATATCCAATAACGGAGGAGGTATTTGCGAATTTGAAATAGATGTTGTTCCTGATGGTTCAAAATCAAAAAGTATAGAGGGCACAAATATAACTGCTGATGTCGCAATGTTTGTTCCTGGGAGCACTGTAAATATTACATTTACTCTTAATGCAGTATCTAATGACTATGAATGGATAAAACATCTACTCATTGAATTCCCTGATGGTGTAACTGTCAATAGCTCTACTGATTTAACAGGTCCTTCTGGCACTTTAATTTCAAATGCAGCTACTGGTGATGGTGCCGACGTATTTTGGACTACTACAGAAACATGGGGACAAATTCATCAAAACGAGACTGCAACATGCTCTGTAAATGTCACTTTTGACGAAAACTTTTCCGCTAACGAATGTATTTTAGCATGCACAATTTCCGGTGATGAATATGGAGAAGAACCTCATACTGTTTATTCAGATATCGTTCTTGAAAACGAAAGCGCTTTTTGGTTGATTGTTAATCCTAATCAAGGCGAAATCATGTATAGCAGCGAATTTGAATTAAGCCTAGATTACAACACAACTGATATGAGTGAAGGAGTTTACTCCGCCGACATTATCATAAACGATGGAATAACAACAATTACTATTCCTGTTGAATTGACTATAGACTTTACTTCTTCGGTAAATGTTTTATCTAACGAAAACAAAATAAAAGTTTATCCAAATCCTTTTACTGACATTTTTACAATAGAGTATCAAACAAACACAACAAACAACCTTATTGTCACAGCTTATGATATTACAGGAAAATCTGTTTCTTTAACAAGATTAAATCCTGAGGCTGACAACAAAATTACACTTGATGGCCGTGAATTAAAGCCTGGATTTTATATGCTCAGAATAAATAATGGGTTGGAAACAGAATATTTTAAGATCATTAAGGACTAAAAAAGTTGATTATCTTCTAAACCACAACTTAAATTTTTGTTTTTGACACTGTTTTTGACACTTCGCGAAAAGCTCAGTGAACATCAAAAACACCGCCAAAAACGGATTATCTATTAATAAAATATTCTATTAAGGTTAAGGAAAGATAAGGTTTCGAGGAGATAAGGTTATCCTGACTCTAACCTATAAATTTTGGTTTTATGTTGTAAATCATTAAACTAATTAAATCAATATGAAATAAGTTTGCTACATTTGTTTCGGAAAATAAGTTTAACAATATAAAACACATTTTATGAGAAAGCACATTTTTAATGCAGGTCCATGCAAATTAGCGGACAGAACTTTAGAAAACACATCAAAAGCAATTTTAGAGTTTAATAATAGCGGACAATCCATACTTGAAGTATCTCACCGTGGTAAAGACTTTCAAGCGGTTATGGACGAAACCGTTGAGCTAATGAAAGAAGTTCTTAATATTCCTGACAATTACTCAGTTCTTTTCTTAGGTGGTGGAGCAAGCCTTCAGTTTTGTATGATACCATACAACTTCATGAAGAAAAAGGCATTTTATCTAAACACAGGAACATGGTCCAGCAAAGCAATAACAGAAGCAAAAATGTGGGGAGAGGTTATTGAAGTTTCTTCAAAAGACAAAGCGTTTACATATATCCCTAAAGATTTAAACGTACCTTATGATGTTGATTACGTGCATATCACCACAAATAACACTATACGTGGAACAGAGATTTTCGACGATTGGACTTTTGATGCTCCACTAATTGCAGATATGTCATCAGACATTTTAAGTCGTCCGGTTGATGTCTCAAAATATGCAATGATTTATGGTGGTGCACAAAAGAATATGGGACCTGCAGGTGCTACTTTCGTTATTATTCGTAACGACATGCTCGAAAAAATTGCTGATCGTCCTATCCCAACAATGTTGCAATATGGAATACATATCGAAAATGGCTCTATGTACAACACTCCTCCGGTAATTAATATATTTGCTATCCGCGAAACACTACTTTGGGTAAAAGAAATGGGCGGACTTGTTGCCATGGATAAACTTGCAGCTGACAGAGCAAATATGCTTTATAATGCAATCGACAACAGCAAAATGTTTAAGTCTCCTGTTGCAAAAGAAGATAGATCAAGAATGAATATCGTTTTTGTTTTCGAAGATCAATATAAAGAGCTAGAAGCAGAATTTGTTGCATTTGCAGGTAGTAAAAATTGTGTTGGACTAAAAGGCCACAGATCTGTCGGTGGTTTTAGAGCTTCTACTTACAACGCTTGCACAATGGAAGACGTAGAAGTACTTGTTGCAGCAATGAAAGAATTCGAAGAAAAACACGCATAAATAAATTTGAGAATTTTTATAACGCTCCGAAAACGGGGCGTTTTTTTTGATCTAAAAACACCAGATACATGATTTTTAGGGTCGTTACAGACTACATATTTTTAGTCGATTTCATGAATAATCTAATAAAAAAGAGAAAGAAAAAAAAATCAACCTTCATTCTCCTAAAATTTTATCTAACAAAGTATTTTTTTTTTTGAATAATAAAATATTTTATCTATTTTTGCAGTCCTGTTTTAACGAAAATAGGATAATAACAAAAATAAGATATTTGAAATATTATAGATTAGTTCTATATCGGTCCCATAGCTCAGCTCCGATTTTTTGAAAAAATCACTGCTGATTATATGGAATAAGTAATTTGACATTTTGAAATT
>JAFGVU010000171.1 GCA_016937855.1 Bacteroidales bacterium
AGTCTGGCACACTTCACACTTCGACTCAGCTCAGCGCGAGGCTTTGAGGCGACAAGGCGAAGATGTATAATAATACTTCGAGCCGATATCAACGAAAAAGATGGGGTGCGCCAGGCTAACTAACACATTTACAATGGATTATAGTATTTTCTTTATTTTTCAAAAAATGTAAATAAAGGGTCCTTTGCTTCAAACATTAGATAAAAGAATTTGATTTTGAAGTTTAGTGCAAGTTTTTTTTACTAAATGGGCTAAAACCCTTGCACTTAATGTTCTGAAATTATATTTATCTAATTGAATTTCAATGTGTTAAGTGTTTTTGGCTGCGCCAAGCTAAAGGTTCATTTGGTATAAACTGCTAAAAACTAAATTTTATAAAGATAGACTATTTTGTGTTTTTGCTACTAAGGTAGCGAGTGCCCCGAATCAGCCAACTGGCTGTTCGAGGACACTCGTAAAAACGGTGCTAAAGCCATTGTGGCAACGAAAGTAATAACATAATCTTTAATTCCTACCTGAATTTTATCAAAAAAACAGATAAGCAATAAAAATTGCGGCAATAATACCGGCAATATCCGCCAAAAGTCCTGCTGTTACAGCATAACGAGTATTTTTTATTTTTACAGAACCAAAATATACTGCAATAATATAAAAAGTTGTATCGGTTGCGCCTTGAAAAGTACAAGCTAATCGACCAACAAACGAATCGACACCATAGGTACTCATTGCATCGACCATAAGACCGCGAGCTCCGCTACCGCTTAGAGGTTTCATAAATGCAACGGGAAGAGCATCAACAAATTCGGTGCTTCCAAAAACTGTAAAAACCCACCTCAAACCTTCGATAATAACATCCATTGCTCCTGATGCTCTAAAAACACCAATTGCAACAAGTATTGCCACAAGATACGGTATAATTTTTATAGCGACTTTAAAGCCTTCCTTGGCTCCTTCGATAAAAGCATCATAAACATTAATTTTCCGCTTAACAGCAAGTAAAATAAAAACGATAATTATTCCAAAAAGAATAATATTGGCAGAAACCGAGGAAACTACTCCAAGTTTTTCACTCGACATCAGAGTAAAACCATAAATTACTCCGGTAATTAAAAGTGTTAACCCGCCTAAATAAAGCAATACTTCTTTGCAAAAAAGATTTATTTTTTGAAACAAAGACACCGCAACAATTCCAATTAATGTGCTTACAAACGTACTTAACAAAATAGGTAGAAAAATGTCTGATGGGTCGGCAGCACCCATTTGAGCTCTGTACACCATAACCGAAATTGGAATTATTGTCAATCCCGATGTATTTAGCACCAAAAACATAATCATTGGGTTTGATGCTTTGGATTTTTCAGGATTTATCTCCTGTAATTCCTTCATAGCCTTTAATCCAAGTGGGGTTGCAGCATTATCAAGTCCGAGCATATTTGCTGCTATATTCATCACCATCGATCCATGAACAGGATGGTTTTTAGGGATATCAGGAAATAGTTTATTAAATAATGGTGAGATTCCGCGTGATAAATAATTTATTGCTCCTCCCTTCTCTCCTATTTTCATGATTCCCAACCAAAGAGTCATTACTCCTGTGAGCCCAAGTGATAGTTCAAATCCAAGCTTTGCGTTCTCAAAAGTTCCGTTCATTATTTCGGGGAATACGCTTGTATCACCAAAAAAAATCAACTTTACCAATGCAACAACAAAGGCAATAACAAAAAATCCTATCCAAATATAGTTTAGTACCAATTCTTTTTTTTAGTAAAACTAATGTTTTTGCAACAGCATCAGTTTAAAATCGGTATTTTTATATCAACAGAGTTTTTAACAAAAATCAATGTAAAAAAACAAAAGTGAACAATCTTATTTGTCGATACAAGTTTCTGGCAACCAGCCGGTTACATGATTTGGTCCGGAAACAAGTTTTACTTTGACCCATCCCTCAGATTCTTCGATAAGTTCCACTCGGTCGTCTTTCCATGCGTAATAGTAAACATCTGCGCCAACAGCTTTAGTTGCAGTTTCGTTAATAAGACCTATGGTTTCTTCGCCCGGTCCCTGATAAATCATTTGATTATCGCACAAAACTTTATACTCCTTAGTTGAAGACTCTTCGGTCTTTTCGGTTTCTGCCGTATTGTTTGAGCAAGCAATAAAAAATAAACCGGCTAGTATTATTAAAATCAGATTAAATTTTTTCATTTTTTTAGTTTTATAAGTTTCTTGTTTGTAATAATTATGTCCCAAAATTTGCAAATTCACAAAGCCATTTTATTACATTTCAATTGGATATTCTGTACCTAAATAATTAACAACAGCATCGTTATCGCACTCTCCATTTCCGTAATCGATGGTCATTGTTGACAATCCTTCGATATCAACGTCGAGAAGTCCCGCTCTTATCCAGTGACAACAGACCTTAACATCGAGTTTTTGTTGAACTGTGAGTAAGTATGCAATGCTGTCGGAGCTTAATCCATTTTGTGTTCCGGTTATATAGTAAACATCATCACAAATTTCTAAAACAGTTCCTTCACCCTCTGCCCATTCGCGAGTAGTGTTTTCTTCGTAATTGATTACTTTATTAGTAATTGGAGTAGTGACTTTACCATTGTTAATTTCAACAGTATAAACAAAATTATTATCGGCATTCCTACCAGTATTTGTAACAATTTGTGTTCCTTCAACTTTGTAATCATTTTGATAATAATTATCAAAAGTTATAGTAATAACTGTTCCTTGCTCACGATAAAAACCGGTTGTTTGGAAGTTGATTATGCCTCTACGAACTCTACCGTCCTGACAAGTAAAATTTGTTGTACCATAATCGACTGTAACATTTTTGGGCCATGTCACTATATCAATATGATCAATAGTAATTATTGGATAATCTTTTGTCCCGTTTTTAGACCCCTCAATTTGTTCGTCGGTGTATTTAGCAGCATCATCGGCTTCGCTAAAAGCATCACTAAAAAGTTTATTAACTAGGGCATATTCAGACAATGCGCCAACAGCCTCCTGAATTGTTGGAGGAGTTTCGATAGGATCCGGGTCGTCTTTGCAACCAAACATAGCAATTGCCATTAAGGCAATTAATAAATAAACAAAATAGTTTTTCATAGTATTAATTTTTTAATTTTCCACAATATACAGTTTTTTTTAATCCACATTAAAAATTGCGACAAATTCTTCTAAACTTATTCCAGACATATAGTTATTAAAATCCAGATTTTTGAGTGCATTTTTGGCAGCACTAGCATTGATTTCACATCCTATAAGAGCATTTTCGATATCGGCCATGTTCTCCTTGGAGAAAAAATCGCCAAAAATTCGTATTTGTTTTATTTTATTATTATCCGATTCGAGATATATTTCAAAATTTCCATACTTATGGGCAGCAGTATTAAATAATGGTAAATTAACCTCACTTCCGTAATTCCAATCCCATGTAGAGTATTTATCAGCAACAAGTTTCTTAACATTATCTACATCCTCATGATTTAGAACATAAACCTTTGATTCGGGAAATATACTACGTAAATAATTCCAAAACATATCATAAGTTTTTTCGAGAGAAATTGATTGTGGCAAATGTTCCACCAAATTTGTAACTCTTTGGTGATTCGATCTTAAAGATCTATCAGCATATTTCTCAGGATTAAATTTTAATGAATCGGTAAGTGAAGTCATATTTGATGAAAACAACAAAGTTCCATGATGCAGGATTTTTCCATTTAATCTCAGTCTAGCATGTCCTGAAAACTTTTTATCATCAATTACTAAATCGTTTCGTCCGGCAAATTTCGCGTCAATTCCCATTTTAGAATTTACAAAATTGAGAATAATATCACAGACCTTGCTAAAATCATTTAATTTTGACCCATCATCAAAATAGATGTGAGAAAAATTTATATTACCATGATCCTGAAAAACAGTACCACCACCCGAAAGTCTTCTCACTACTTTAACATTATTCTGTTTTACGTATAGAGCATTTATTTCGTCATAAGTATATTGGTTTGATCCAACAATTATTGAAGGCTCATTAACTGCAATAATGAAAAACTCTTCATCATAATTGTTTATCAAATATTCCTCAAGTGCAATATTAAAGTATGCATCAGTAGATTCCGATTTTATTAGTAACATGTCTGTAAATTTTATTTAATTTGTAAAACTAATCTTTAATTTTTAAAAGTCCAAACCATTATCAAATAATACTATCTTCCGTAAATAGTTTTATACTGTCTGTATTTATGAACAATTAAAGACAGCAAATCGTACTCTGTTAGTTTTGCTACAAAGTCGGGAGAGAAATTGCACCAATCCAAAAACATATTTGTTTCTTCGCGTGACATTCCGGTTATGTCCATTATTAATTCGGGACTTATTTTCTCTTCGACTGCAGAATTTTGCAAGTCTTTTTGTTGTATTTCCTCAAGTTTACGTTTCTCTTTTCCTTCCTTACTAAACATATCATACAAAGCGGATATTGGACTAAAGACCAAACCAAACCCGGGAGCATTAACTCTTGAATAATAGTCTATGTCAGCAGGTCGGAAAGGAAAATTTCTTGCGGCATAAGTATAATCATCATCCGGCAATTTCATATTTGTGATTTCGTACTCCAACTGTTTATATCTTTTAAGGGCGATAATATCAACAGAGTTTATTTCATATATTTTAGTGTCGAGAAATACGATCAAAGGTTTCATATTATCAGTTGCCGAATCGGTTAAAACAACATATTTACGATCGTATCCAAGACTCGAGAAAGTAAGAGTATCGTTGACTTTTGCCGACAACAAAAAATATCCCGCAGTATCGGTAATTGTTCCTGTTCTACTTTTTTTAATATAGACATTTACATAAGGAAGTGGCTCTCCATTTGATTCTTCAAAGACATAACCTGCAACGATCACTCTATCAGACATTTTAACAAACTGAGCAACAACATTTTTCACCCATAACAAAAGGAATAGAGCCACACATAATATTAAATATTTTTTTGCCAAATTGCAGTATTTAGGTATTATAACGAATAACAGTTCGTTTTATTTATAATTAACAAAACTTTAACCCTAATCACTAACTAAAAACACTTTTTAGGAATTCGTTTGTTTTACTAAATCCTGTTTTATGTGAGAACTCGTTTGTATGTTTATTATAAACATAATCTGCGGACATTATCTCAAAATTATCTGCGATATCTTCGATTGAGTTCATAATATAGTTTACTTCCTCGTCTGTGGTTGTTGGATGCATAGACAATCGAACCCAACCCGGCTTTTCGCTCAAATCTCCTGAGGTAATTTTTTTTGTAATCTGACTGGATTTTTCGTAACTCACATCAAGTAAGTAGTGTCCATAAGTTCCGGCACAAGCACAACCGCCTCTAACCTGAATTCCAAATCTATCACTTAACAACTTGACAATCAAATTATAGTGTACTCCTTCGATATAAAAAGAAATTACCGAAAGACGTTTGTGTTCATTATCAGCAAGTATTTTAATATTAGGTATTTTACTAAGTCTGCTAAATGCAATATCGAGCAACTCTATTTCTCGCATTTTGATTTTTTCAACATTCATTTCCTCTTTGAGCTGAATAGACAGAGCTGTACGAATACATTGCAAGAATCCGGGTGTTCCACCATCTTCACGAGCTTCGATATCGGAAAAATATTGATATTCGCCCCAAGGGTTTGTCCACTCTACAGTTCCACCACCGGGCTGGTCGGGACTTTTACGATGATATAGCCTTTTGTTAAAAATTAAAACACCTGATGAACCCGGGCCTCCAAGAAATTTATGCGGAGAAAAGAAAATAGCATCTAAACTTTCGGTTTCATCATCGGGATGCATATTGATGTTTTCGTATGGAGCTGTTGCTGCAAAATCGACAAAACACCAACCGCCATATTTGTGCATTATTTTAGCAAGTTTATGATATGGAGTATGAACACCGGTAACATTTGATCCGGCAGTAAAAGAACCTATTTTCAACTTACGGTTTTTATACTTTTCCAGATGAATTTCGAGTTCATCAGGGTTTACCAATAAATCTTTTCCCGGAGGTAACACAACCACATCTGCAATTGTTTCGTACCAAGAAGTTTGATTAGAGTGATGCTCCATGTGTGTAATAAAAACCACCGGACGTTCTGACTCATCGAGACAAATATCCCCACTTAATTTACCGCAAGTCTTTAGTCCGATTATTCTTTGCAACTTAACAATTGCAGCTGTCATTCCAAAACCTGGCGTAAGCAAAACATCGTCGTCACTGGCATTTACATGTCTTTTGATAATATGTTTTGCCTCATGATATGCATTAGTCATCATTGTACCGGTTGTATTCGACTCGGTATGAGTGTTTGCAACAAAAGGACCGAGAATATTCGCTATTTTATCTTCGATAGGTTTGTATAAACGTCCACTTGCTATCCAATCACCATAAATAATTTTTTTCTCTCCATAAACTGTTTGGTGAACATACTCATTGCCAATAATATTTTGGCGAAACTGCGAAAACCAATTGCTAAGTTCTGACATAGAAGTTAATTAAGTTAAAACTACAAATCGAAATCAAATCATTTTAAAAACTTGCGCAATTTAATAAATTTTTTAGCACAGCAAATCAATAACTGTGTCAAACGCATCTAATTTACTTTTCGATATTGCCAAACAGCAACCACAAGTGCAAGAATACCATATCCAAGCAATGCAAAAAATTCATTTATCAGATCAAATACTGTTGCTCCTTTTAAAAGTACCGACCTAATTATCTTCATAAAATAATACATCGGATTGATTTTATTAATGTTCTGAGCCCATTCCGGCATACTTTCAACTGAAGTAAAAATACCTCCCATCAGAACAAATATTAAAAAGAAAAAGAAAATCGTAAACATGGCTTGTTGTTGTGTTGATGCAAAGTCTGAAATTAGCAATCCCAAAGCAATTGAAGTAATCAAATAAAGGCATGTAAAGACAAACATCGTCAATAATGATCCCCTAAAGGGCAAGTCAAACAAAACAATTCCAATTCCAATTCCAATTCCAAGTACTAACAAGCCGATAATCCAAAAAGGGATTAGTTTTCCTGCAATAAACTGCCACTTTTTGATTGGGGTTACATTAATTTGCTCTATTGTACCCATCTCCTTTTCGCGAACTAAATTTAAAGAGGTCAAAAATATACCTATCATACTAACCAGAATAGTTAGAATTCCGGGAAGCATAAAGTGCTTAAAGTTTAATGTCTCGTTGTACCAAAATCGTGAATTTGCATTAATTTTTGCCGGCATAACTTGCAAATTAGTCTTATTTGCAAATGGCTTGACATTACTCAACTGACTTAAAATTGTTTGATTGACATAAATACTAATCAGACCGGCTCCCTGACCGTCTATTGCATTTATATTCAATTGTAATTGAGTTTTTATTCCAGATTTCAAATCATTTTCGAAGTTCTCTGGAATTATCAGTACTGCTTTTGTTTTCTCGGTTAATAATAAATATTCTGTATCATCATCATATCCCGATTCAAAATTTACATTAAAAAATGGCGAGGCTTCAAACTTTGAACATAAAGTCTGAGAAATCACTGAATGGTCGAGATCAACAATCGTAATGTTTGTATTTTTTAATTCGAGAGTTGCTGCATAAACCAAAATTAGTGTCTGCACAAATGGCATAATAAATATTATGGGTATCATAACTTTATTTCTGAAGATTTGCAGAAATTCTTTACGTAATATAATGAATAAAGTCCTCATCAGTCGAGTCTGATTTTAAATTTTTTAACACTAATCCCTATAAAAAGAGATGTCATACCAAGCAGGACTAACAATTCTTTCCAAATAAAAGCAAAGCCCAATCCTTTTAACATTACACTTTTTAGAGCAATTAAAAAGTATTTAGCCGGAACGATATAGCTAAAATATTGCAAAGCCACCGGCATATTTTCTATTGGAAAAATAAACCCGGATAACAACATTGTTGGCAATAAAAGTCCAAACATAGAAATAAACATTGCCACTTGCTGAGTTTTTGCAATATTTGATATCAGCAATCCCAACGAAAGCGCCATGAGTATAAAAATAAAACTAAGAATTAGCAAAACTATAGGGGAACCTAAAATTGGAACACCAAAAACGAAATTGCCGATTATTATAATACTAATCGCATTAACGATTGATAAAATTGCATAGGGGGCAAGTTTACCAAGAATAATTTGAATAGGCTTTAATGGAGACACAAGCAATATTTCCATAGTTCCAATTTCTTTCTCGCGAACAATAGAGATTGAGCTCATCAATGCAGTTATTACCATAAGAATCAAAGCCATTGTACCCGGCACAAACATATAAGCAGAAACCAAATTTTCGTTATATAACATTCTTGGTTCAATGCTGACATTTATTACAGCTTGCGATGCTTTTTGTTCGTTTGCATAATTTGCAGAGATTGCAGAGATGTACGAATTTAAAAGATTTGCCAAATTAGGATCGCTTGCATCGAGAATAATTTGCAAATTCGCCTCCCTTTCTTTTACAAATGTAGCAGCAAAATTTGGCTCAAACACAATTGCTGCTTTAATTTTATTTGCTTTAAAAGCCGATTCAATCTCACTATAGTTTTTATAATAATCGACAATTTCTATATCATTAGCAGCATCGAGTTTCGAAACTATTTGGGCCGTCATCACATCGCCGGAGAAATCGAGTACCCCAACTTTAGCATCTCTTACTTCATTCTTAATAACATACCCAAAAATAAGTATCTGAAAAACGGGAATAAGGAACAATATCATCATTGTTCTAACATCCCTAAAAATATGCAGAAACTCTTTTGTCAGAAAAGCTAAAAATCTGTTCATATCATTTTAGATAATCTCTTGTTTACGGGCGAGCTTAACAAAAACATCATCCATATTTTGAGCGTTATACAATCTTTTTAATTCTGTTGGAGTTCCCATTGCGTCAATTTTACCATCAACCATTATCGAAATTCTGTCGCAATATTCTGCCTCATCCATATAATGTGTAGTTATAAAAGCAGTTATACCATCATCAACAGCTTCGTAAATCAAATCCCAAAACTGTCGTCGGGTAATTGGATCCACTCCCGAAGTAGGTTCGTCAAGAAAAACAACTTGTGGCTTGTGAAAAATAGCAACTGAAAATGCGATTTTCTGCTTCCAGCCCAAAGGCAAATCTTTAACAAATTCGTCTTTTAGTTCGTGTATATGCAGTTTTTCCACAAGCTCATTTAAGCGAGTTTTAATAACACTTCTTTTTACCCCATAAATTCCTGCATAAAATTCTATATTTTCTTTAACAGTGAGGTCTTCGTAAAGTGAAAACCCCTGACTCATGTAACCAATATTTTTTTTGATCATGTTTCTTTGTTTAAAAGCATCAAATCCGGCAACATTAACCTCTCCTGATGTTGGCAACAACAGCCCACAAAGAATTTTAATTGCAGTTGTTTTTCCGGCACCGTTTGCACCTAAAAATCCAAATATTTCGGATTTTCTAACGGAAAAATTGAGATTGTCATTTGCAGTGAAATTCCCAAATTTCTTGACTAGATTTTTTACTTCTATGATATTTTCTTCACTCATTTTTTTCGACTAATTATATGATTGATAAAACAATCTTCGATACCTGCACTATATGGCTCAATCTGAAAATCAAAACTACATTTGGATTTAATAAACTCGGAAACATCTTTTGCTCCGCAATCATCAGAGTTTAAAACAACATGTAATGTTTGCCCAAAGCTGTTTACCGATTTCAAACAAGGCATTTCCCTAATTATTTTAAGTAAACTGCGCACAAAATCCGTTTTTACTACAAAAATAGGCTCTTTAAAATGGGATGTAATTTCATTTGGCGTTCCTGAGTCTATAATTTTACCATCAAACATCAAAGAAATGGTATCGCATAAAACAGCCTCTTCCATATATGGCGTTGACACTAAGATTGTTATACCTTTAGATCTGATATCTTTTAGCATATCCCAAAATTCACGACGCGAAACAGCATCAACGCCTGTAGTGGGTTCATCGAGTATTAGTATTTCGGGTTTATGCACCAAAGCACACGACAATGCAAGTTTTTGCTTCATTCCTCCCGATAGTTTTCCTGCACGGCGATTCTTAAAAGGTTCTATTTGCGAATATACCGGAGCTATTAAGTTATAATTCTCCTTTATCGTGGTTCCAAATACACTTGCAAAAAATTTAAGATTTTCTTCAACAGTCAAATCCTGATACAGCGAAAAACGACCGGGCATATATCCCAATTTCAACCTCAATTTTTTATAATCTTTTACAGGATCGAGCCCTGCTACACGAATATAACCGTCGTCGGGCAAAAGCAAACTTGTAATAATTCGCATTAAGCTGGTTTTTCCGGCCCCATCGGGTCCCACTAAACCATAAAAACCGCCGTTCTCAACCCTAAGATTTAGATTATCTAAAGCTCTTAAACTGCCGTATGACTTAATCAGATTATTTATTACAATGCTACTGTCCATTTTTTTTATCACAAAGATTTACTTAATATTTTATATCCAAACCTCGCCGGGCATTCCAATTTTAATTTTACCATCGTTAATCACCTTAACTTTAATTGCATAAACTAAACCTACACGCTCTTCTTTAGTTTGAATTATTTTTGGAGTAAACTCTGCCTCCGAAGCAATCCAAACAACTGTACCTTCATAAGTGTGATTTGAATCAGAATCGGCATCTATCTCAACTTTTACTTTTTGTCCGATTTTAAAATCGTCTAGCTGATCTCCAGAGATATATGCACGAATATTCATCACGCTTAAATCTGCAATTTTATATAAAGGTTTTCCAATACTAACAATCTCAAATGGTTCGGCATATTTTTCCAAAACTGTTCCATCAACAGGATTCTTTATCATCGACCTTGTAATCTGTTCATCAATGATATCCAAACTGCTTTCAACAGATTCTATTTCAGCAAAAATTGATGAATTTTGAGTTTTAACAGTCATCATCTGTTTGTTCAGAACACTGATTTGTCCAAGGATATCATCGAGTTGTTTCTGAGTAGCTGCTTTGGATTTTAATAAATTTTCCACTCTTATCTTCTCCTTTTCTAGAATTGATATTTGCTCACTTATTACGTCAACCTGAGCCAAAACATTAGAAAATTTTGACTGAACTACTGCAATTTTACTCAACGCCTGCTCACGTTGATAATGCAACTGAATTGTATCAACCAAGCCAAGCACAACATCACTGTTTAACACGTCTCCCTCCGAAATATTAAATGAAATCAGCTTTCCGTTGGCTTCCGACGAAATTATGGTTTCTACTGCTTCAAAATTACCGTAAGCATCGGCTTTACTATTATCCGAATCACAAGCACTCAGAGTTATGATAAAAAATAATGCTAAAAGAATTATTTCAAATTTGGCATTTTTCATAATCCTTGTATTAATTCTCAAATTTCGATTATTCATAAATTTCACCTTTTAATATATTATACTTTACTATAGCCTCATATAGCATCAATTGATGCATTTCAAGATTTAACCTTTGGGTATTTTCATCATTTAAAACATTTAAATATTCCGAAGATTTTATTACACCGTTATTTAGTTGTGCAAGATACGCTTGGGTAATATTTTCCCTTAAATCCAAAATGGTTTGATCCTGTAGTGATAATTCTTTGATCTTTGCAATCTTTTCAGCTTGTGCTTTAAGTTTTGCATTTTGATGTAAAACAAAAATTTCCTGATTAGTATTTACCATTGAAGATTTTACATCCAGGAGTTGCATTTCATATTTTGTTTTATTCCATTCCCATGGAGTCCAAACAAGCTTTGCTCCAACAATTGCATAAGGCTCGAAATCATTACTCATCATGTTTAAACCGGGACGCCCATAACCCGCTTGTGCAAAAGCAAATACTTTTGGATTACGCGCCGATTTTAGCATGTCTTTCCCAGCCAATATTTGCTGCGAGCTATAATCAAAAAGCATTAGCTCCGGTCTTTTTAGTTCAGCGACTGGATTTAACTCAGGAGTTGGAACCAAAAATGTAAGGTTTTCTTCAAAATCTGTATTACAATACTGTGATAATATCTGAATCAATGATTTTATTTCATATTCCAGGTTTGTGATATTCTGATTTATAACTAATTTCTCGGCAGTCAAAATGTCAAGTTGTGCTGGTATAGCGACATCATTATTTACCGCAGCCCTCAGATCAGATATTACATTTTCGATTTTCCACTGCTTAATTTGAAGTATTTCTATCTGCTTTTGCAAACTTAAAGCAACAAAAAACAAGTCAACTAACTGTTCCTTATATTTATAAATATCAACGGCAGTTTGCTGCAAATTTGTTTGCAATTGGGCATTTTCAAGTTCTTTCTTTTTGACAACAACTCCACCGTCCCAAATTGTTTGACTTAATTCTGAATAAACCTTGTACTGATCTTTATCTATCTCAGGTAACAAGTCACTAAACATAGGATTATCAATAACTAATTGAGTAACATCTGTTTGCCAGCTTGCCTGAGCGTTGAGCTTTATTGAAGGATAATATGACAAACTAGAAATCTTATTGTTTATTTCGGCAGATTGACGCAAGAATGCATCATTTTTTTTAAGTGGATATGCTTTATCGGCAAGATTTAAACAAGAGTCGAGACTCAGGGTTTGAGCATAAACTGAAATAGGAACAACAAAACTTAATAATATAGCAAATTTCTTCATAATCAAGCTTTTATCGAGTTAATAACAAATTGTGCAATCATCGATCGACGCTCATCTAAAAATTTCTCATAGCTCACATCAAATTCACTCATAATTTCTTGTATTATCGGACGACCTATATATGGGAAAACAGATAAAGAGACAATATTAACCATCAAATGGGGGACTTCTATATCACTTCGTATTATTCCATCGCGTTTTTCTTGCTCAAACTGTTGTGATAGCTTTTCAAATTTTTCAGAAACATCAAGCCTCGAAATAAGTTTCTTAATTAATTCAGGTTTTCGAGTAATCTCATTAAAGAAAAAAACGGGATATTTTCTATGTTTAAAAAGTAAATCCTGATGTAAGGTCAAAAAGTTCTCTATTTTCTCGAAAATTGAACCCTCGGTATTAAAAGCGTCAAAAAATTTTGAAAAGATACTCGAGGCAACAGTTAAAAAAGCCTTCTCAAACAAAAGATCCTTACTCCTATAATAATAATGTAGCAAGGCTTTGTTAATTCCTGCTTTATCAGCAATTTGCTGCATTCTGGCTCCCTCGTATCCCTTTTCAACGAATACTGCTGCTGCCGCTTCAATTATTTTGTGCTCTGCATTTAATTCATTTTCACTCATAAAACAATTAACTATTTAGTTTAACCATACAATTTAACCAACTGGTCAAAAGTATATATTTTTTTAATACAATACAAATTAATTTGATTAATTTTAATTTACGGTTCTACTTTCATTATTCGAACCATTAAAAAGCTGGTAAATAAAGTCCATATAAAAAAACAATAAAGCAAATACTAATTCGTTATTTCAGCATTAAGTATCGAAACCAAAATAACTAAGAATCATGTTTTCGACAATAATTTGGGTAGGGTTTTCGCAGAGTTTATTTGCAGCAATAATAATTGCGGCAAAGCGGAAACAACAGATTCAAGACAGGATATTATCGGCATGGCTATTTTTGCTTTCGATAGAGTTCTTAACCTGTGCTTTAGATTTACTTATTTGGGAAATCCCAATTTTATCAAGTTCGTTTCTTTTATTTAATCCTGCATTTTTTCTTTATGTAAAATCTTTAACCAGATCAAACTTTAAGCTCAATGCAATACAACTACTACACCTAAGTCCGTTTATAATTTTCGAAGGCACAGCTTATATTCTGGAACAGAAATACACATTACAGCACTTTTTTGAAACAGACTCGAGTCAATGGTTTAGATTTTTATTTTCCATTGCATCGGTTGCCTCATGGATAGTATATAATTATTTAAGCAGTAAAATGGTGTTTAGACATCGCAATAAATTAGAGAATGAATTTTCGACAATAAAAAACAGTAATAATCTTAAGTGGTTAATTTTTCTAATTGTTTTTTACAATTTGTACTGCGGGTTTTCTCTAATTATGGGTATAATTTCTGTTTCGGTTCCGGAAGCAGGTTTAACTCAATATATTTATAATTACTCAGCCTTATTATTATTAATATATGTATTGGGATTTTATGGACTTAGACAAGAGCGAATATTTGAAAATAGTTCGGAAAAATCAACCGAAAAGATAAAATATTCGAAGTCGGTATTGTCCAAAACACGAAAGCAAGAGATTAAAGATTTGATAATTAATCATATTGAAGTGTCGAAGGCTTACCTGAATTCAGATATTAATATGAATTTTTTAAGTAATAGCATTGATATTCCAAAGCATCAGATTACTGAAGTTCTTAATACAGAAATTGGTAAAAACTTCTTTACATTTATTAATGAATATAGAGTTGATGCTGTAAAAAATCTATTAGACAACCCTAACATTAATTATTCGATTGAAGGAATTGGTTATGATTGTGGTTTTAGCAGCAAATCGTCGTTTTTTACTGTTTTTAAAAGCATTTCTGGAATGACACCCACAGAGTACAGAAACAGAAATCGCAAATCTACGGACTGATAACGAACCAGTCGTCATTAGTGCTTGCGCACCAGAACTGCATGAATGGTTCGAAAGGCTCACGGACTGATGACGAGCCACGAACCACAATCGTCATCAGTGCCTGCGCACTAGAACTGCACGGATAAAAATCATTCCTAATCCATTGTCAAATTTGGTTTTTTTGGTACAACTTTTAAAACTACAACCTCAATCGACTCGTCATGTCGTAGTTTTGAAGAAAAGTCAAACAATGGAATCAATATTTTTTATCATCACATCTCCAATCTCTAAAGTTCAAGCCAAAGCAAATGCAAAACTTATATCAGTTCTATTATTGCTATTTTGTGCAACGAGTGCATTTTCACAATCGTTATCGATTGAAATAAGCGGAATAAGAAGCTCCAAGGGCAAAATATGTCTTGCATTTTTTAGAAACGAAAAAGACTTTAAGTCTGAGAACCCTGCATTCACAAAAACGATTTACAAATCTCAAGCAAAAAATGGAAGCATTAATGTAAAATACACAGATATAAAATCAGGACAATATGGGATTGCACTTCTAGATGATGAAAATGGCGACGGCAAAATGAATTATTCATTTTTTATCCCAATCGAAGGCTTTGGATTTTCAGATTACTATCACACCGGACTCAGAAAACCAGCATTTAGTCAATTTTGTTTTAACTTTAAAGATGTTGATAAAACAATAAAGATAAAAGTCAGATATATGTAAAAAAAAGACAGCCCATAGACTGTCCTTTTTCACAATTATAATTATAGTATTTTATTAGTCGTTTGGAATATATATTTCGGTAACCCTATCGACAACACCATTTTTAGTAACATTAAGTTCCAAAACAATTCTAGTAATAGTTTTTGAGTTAGCAAGATATTCTATTCTTGACAATGGATAATCGGTAGTTTGGTCAGTAACACCTTGAATATAAACTGTATGAGCATTTGCAGTGTCTGTATATTCTTGAGCGTCTATTCTTAACATTGTGAATGACAGGATTGAATCGGTTCCGGTTTCATACGTCATATTTGCAAAGAAAGGTGTTTCTTTATCGGCAACTGTTCCCATATATCCGATTGTTTCGGAAAAGTTTTTTGAAAGGTTTTCTGGGTCGTACAAGTCAGCATTAACTCTGAAATAAGTTTTTTGTTCGTCCCAATCATGTGCATAAACTTTTGGGAATCTAAGTCTACCTGGAATACGAGTATCGGCAGTAACACTAGAGTTGTAAGTTGTTTCAGGCAAATGCAAAGTATTGCGCGTTGTTGCATAAGATTTTACGAATGGTTCAGCAATGTTTTTAACGCCAATATTTCTCAAATATGGTGCTGCATTTCCGGCTTCATCAGTTGCATTATAAGTAACAACAAAATCACCTGCACGTCTCACATAACCATCGTCAGTAAATGACAATATATCAAGTAAATCATTGACAACTGTAATCCCTGAAGCACTAGAAGAATTGTCTTCTACATAAACACCTGGATCGTCATATTTTGTGTACAATAAAATAGTTGTATCTCCTGTTGGGACGATATCTCCGGCAGAATTATACCAATAAAGTTTTGGTGCTGTTGCATCATCATTACAGGAAGAGAAAAACAGTACTCCAAGTGCAAAAACAGTAAAAACAATTAAAACAGATTTTTTCATAATTATTCCT
This sequence comes from Bacteroidales bacterium, assembly GCA_016937855.1. Classification (GTDB taxonomy): domain Bacteria; phylum Bacteroidota; class Bacteroidia; order Bacteroidales; family ML635J-15; genus Bact-19. Next base: position 16,369 of record JAFGVU010000171.1, read on the forward strand.
TTATTTAACAAATGTAAAATTAGCTAATTAATTTTTATAACGCAAATATATATTTATTTTATTGTATATTATGAATTTTTCTAATAAATATTCAATAATAAAAACTTGCAACTATTTAGGTTAATCATCTTTGTGAATTTATTTCTTTGTTATTTAGATTTCAACGAATTGCATGGAGCATGGGACATCTGGCATAGGGCAACAAGCCCCATTCCCTTTGCACCATGCCATGTTTTGAAGAAAAAGGGAATCCATAATCTAATTTCAAAACAGCAATAATAATAAAAACCTAAAGACACCTTTTTAAACTATTCAGATATTATCAGTTTAGTCAGTCGTTTATGTCCATCGACAAGAACAAAATACAAGCCCGGCATCAACTCATCAACACTTACAGTTTGTTTACTCTGAGAAATTTTTTCAACTTTAACAATAGTCCCTGCAACATCAATGATTTTCAAGTCTCTTCCTAAAAGCTGATTATCTGAGCTTAATATAAAATAATCGTTTGTTGGATTTGGAAAAACTTGCGGAATAGCAAAATACTGGGATTGTTCTAAATTGCTAAGTGGATTTGAAGCAAATCTAACAAAATCGATGTACAAGGCCGAGCCTCTATCGTTTAAAGATACAAATCTTAACAAAGCTCTCTCTCCTTTGAATTCAGAGATATCAACATCAATAGTATCGAATTCGTGGTATGTTTGTGGTACATATAAATTCAAACCTGCATTCCCCTCAACAGTTGCCATATCCTCTCCGCCACTGCGCCACAACTGATACGGAAAAGTTTCGCCACAATCCAAACTAAGCTCGAGAATAAGACTATCTTTATAAATATATTCTACTCTCTTTTTGTATGCATAAGTAAAACTAAAAAATAACTCATCGTTATCCGGCAGATCAACAATGGGCAGGTTTGCGTAATCATCTTCCCAATTTCGAGTACCATAATTCCCAAAATCCATTCCCAAGGCTTTGTTTTGATTTTCATCACCCCAGGCTAGGTTTTCCCAACCCGCCAAGTTGTCGGGATTCTGAATTAACCAGTTTAAATCTGATAAATCGTCGTTATATTGGTCAAAACCAGTTTCGTATGGATAGTTTTCCTCTTGTATGATATAAAAATAGCTAATATCTGCATTATTAAACACATCGAATTCCTTAAAATTCTCAACTCCACGAACTATTGTGTGTAAGTAGTTCTCGCCCGGATTAAAAGAGTAATTTTCTGTTTCAACAAATAATTCTTCGCCCATGTCTAGTGTTGCAATTATTGTAGAATCAAGTATCAATAGGTCGTTCAGGTAAACCATTAAATTAAAATCACTAATCTGATTAGTACCAGAATTACTTACTTTTACTTGCGCGTAAAAACTCGACTGATCAGGGCAAACAACATTAAGATTTGGAGAAATTATTTCACTTACCAAGTCGAATTCATTTGTAACAGGAGGTTCAGGGGTATATGTTTCAGCAAGATAGTTGTATGCCGCTAAAGCATCAATCAAACCGCGACCAAAAACATTGTCTTCGCCTTCATCACCGAGGTCGATTGCAGTGTTGTAAAGAGCATATTTTAGCTCATAAGCAGTAGCAGTAGGAAAAGCCTCGGCCAAAAGCAAAAGTACTCCTGAAACATGAGGGCATGCCATTGAAGTTCCTTGCAATTCGTTATATCCATTATTTCCGACACTAGATCTAACCGCAACACCAGGCGCTGACACTTCCGGTTTAATTTGTAAAGGACCTTCGACATCAATACACGGTGTTGGGCCTCTACTAGAAAAACTTGCTATAGCGCTACCAGATTGTTGCAGAGCTCCAATTGCCATAGGGTTAACCTCATTAAAGGCTCTCATTGCCGGAAAACCTATAGTTGAGGCACCCGGGCCATCATTTCCTGCCGAAAAGGGCGAGCATATTCCGGCTACTTCTAAAGCTATCAAAATCTCAGCTTCGACCATTTCGCATGCTCCAAACTGTGCGGCAAGAGAATAATCGTATCCCCAGGAATTGTTTACTACTTTAGGAACATCATCGCTGGTTTCTGGATTACCATCCGGATCAAAAACCCACTGAAATACATCCATAAAATCTGTAGGAGTTAATAAATCGCTATCGCTACTTGCAACAGGATCACTTGCTATCCACATAGCATTAAAAGCAACGCCAATTGTGTCGTTAGTATTTCTATCCAATCCTAACACTGTACCTGTTGTATGAGTGCCATGACTAGAAGATGCATGATCGGCAGGTTTTTCGCTCCGCACACCATACCAGCATCTGTTCATAGGAAAATGATTACCAGAAAAATTATCCGAAATTGCAGGATGATCAGGGATGACGCCAGTATCCATACTTAAAAACAGAATATTGCGACCTGTATATCCCATTGCCCATAGCTCATGTGCATTGACAGTCTTTAATCCGGGCTCAGCTCCATCAACAGATTTTTGCGCCACAACACCTTGCTGCTCACCCGACGACATACGATATCGTTGGCTATTAACATCGATGTATCTAACAATATCTGATTCAGAAATAATATTTACTGTTTTTAAAGAAACCTCTGCATTGAGCATATTTACTCCCCAATATCGCTTATAGTCACTAAAAAGATTATCAAAATCACCTCCCATTGAGACAACATAGTTATAAAACTCTCCAAAAGAAATTTCGGAATTAGTTTTTAAAAGGTTGACAACTGATTTGAGACGTTTATCGTGATTGGCTTTTTCATTATCTAAACGAACAGTAAGATCTTCTATGTCTTCACTATTTATGAAGAAAATATTTACTTCAACTAAATCACTATCGGCTTTAGTATCAAGTAAACTTTGTAATTCAGGACTTATTAAAGTTTGAGCAAAAATATTAACTGATAACATAGTTAAAACAGCAATAACAAAATTCTTCATGAGCTATATTATTAAATGTGTTTATTTGTCAAAGATAAAACTTATGTTCAAGAAATAATTTTTGTTTTTCAAAAAAAACAGTATTTTTACATAAATAATTTCCATTGACAATGAGATATAGTTTTATAACAATACTTACAATAAGTGTTTTCATTTCAACTTTAAGTTTCGCCCAAGTTGATGAGAGAGACTATGAAAACGAGTCGGGGGGCTTTGGTTCGCTAATGATTAGTTTTAGACAACTCGATGACAATTTAGCCATTTATAGCGGTGGTGGCGGTGGTTTTATGATTAAAGATTTTCGGATTGGAGTATTTTTTCAAGGACTAACAAACTCATTTAGTCAGCGCGACACAAGTAATATTAGCTATAAATTAGGATGTAGTTACGGAGGTATTTGGCTAGGCTATCCTATATTGAAAGAGAATAAGTTTCATCTGATTGCAGACATGAAATTTAGCGTTGGTAATTCACGACTTATAAATACAAGTTGGCTTCAAATAGATAACGGAATGTTTTTTGGTTTTACCCCTTCATTTGGAGTTGAGTATGCTGCAAACGAAATTTTGATGTTTTGTGCAGGCATTGAGTATCACTACAGTTTATTTTCTGAACCGCCATTATATTATACTGAATCTAGTTTTTCGTCACCGGGCATATATTTATCGGTAAAACTCGGAACTTTTTAATTGATCATTGTTAAAATTTTAAATAATAATCTTTTGTAAGCTGTTTATATTCGTCTGTATAATCGTGGCGATTTTCTTTTTCAATACAAATAGTACTTTCTGTGTTAAGACCTTTAGTTCTTCCAAATTTTATTATTTTTCTCACTACATTAGATTTAACATGCCCTTTGATATTCATGACATCTTTTAGAAATAATCCGTATTTTATAGCTTTAATGACAAACTCGTCTGCAATATCCGCAGGATAAATCAAAATTAAATGTCCGTCATTCAGTAAAAAACGATTAGAGAAATCCAGCACATCCTCATGTTTAAGTTCCAGATTATGTCTTGCGATTGCACGTTCTTGATTAGGAGCACGAACATCTGTATCAAAAAAAGGTGGATTTGAAACAATTAAATCAAACTTTTCAGTTGGAACAAATTTTTGCAAGGGAATGTTTTTTACATTTATCCTGCTACACCAAGGAGAATTACTAATATTTTGAGATGCATTTGCAAAAGCTAGTGGATTGATATCTATTGTAGTAATTAAGGCATTCGATTTTTGAGCCAACATTAAAGCGACAAGTCCGGTACCGGCTCCAATATCAAGGATGTTTGAGTAATTTTTTGCATCAACATAAGCTCCAAGCAAGACTCCATCGGTGCCAACTTTCATAACACCAGAAGCGTGATTTATTGTAAATTGTTTAAATTTAAAATACGAATTTGTCATACTAAAAGTCCTCGTTAACACCAACGCCAAACAATGCGAAATCATACTTTACGGGATCGACAGGATCAAATTTCTGCAAAACTGTTGTTAATTCAACAACGGCTTTCCAATCGTTTTGATTTCGGTTCAGAATCCCCAACATTCTGGCAATTCTACCACTATGCAAATCCAGAGGGATATACAACTCGGAAGGACTTATTTTATTCCATAATCCAAAATCGACTCCTCTCCCATCACTACGCACCATCCAACGAAGATACATGTTAATTCTTTTTGCTGCAGAACCAGACTTAACATTTGCCACATGCCTTTTTGTTCTATCAGGAAAAGGAATTTGAAAAAACACTTCATAAAAATTCACCAACCCATCATACAAAGAATCAGCATTTGAAAAAACATTTTCTAGATTCCCGAAATTCGAATAAATATTTCTCAAAGACCTTATAAAAAACTGTAAGTCCTCACCATTAAATGTTCTATGAACAGCTTTATCAAACCGCTTTAAATCTGACTCCATGAATCCCATAACGAAATCATAAGGAGAATTATCCATAAGCTCCATAAAATATCGAGCATTCTTTATAATTGACTTTCGCTGTCCCCATGCAATTGTTGCAGTAATAAAACCGCTAATTTCAATATCATACGGTTCTGTAAATAAGTGAGGAATTTGAATTGGGTCATTATCAATAAAATCCGGCACAGCAAACTTGTTGTATTTTAGTTCTAGGAACTCAAATAATTCTCTATCTTTTAGTATTTTACACATGATAAACAAAATAATGAGCTAAAATAACAACTTTTTCTCGGGATTTTGCGAACAATTTATTTTATTTGCAAAATGTTTCTGGAATACTTATGGAAAGGGATAGTAATTGGATTGTCTGCTTCAATACCTTTGGGGCCTATTGGTGTTTTGTGTATTCAGAGGACCTTAAACAAAGGTAGATTATCAGGTTTTATTAGTGGTTTAGGAGCAGCTGCAGCCGATGGGTTTTATGCAATTGTTGCAGGCTTTTCAATAGCAATTATAATTGACAGTTTAACGGCGTATCAACTATATTTACGTGTATTTGGCAGCATTATTTTGTTTTTTATGGGTTATAAACTAATCGTTACTAACCCTGCAATACAACTTCGCAAGCAATTAAAGAAAAAACGCAAAGGACTTTTTGGCGACTTTATCTCAATTTTTGCATTAACGGTATCTAATCCAATAACTGTCTTTGTGTTTGCTGCAGTATTTGCCGGTTTTAATGTAGTTAGTAAGGCCTCTGCAACAACTTCTATTATAACTTTAATAGCCGGTATTTTATTAGGTGCAACACTTTGGTGGTTTGCCCTTTCATCTGTTGTCAGTATTTTCCGTCAAAAGTTTAAATTGCGACGTATGTTAATAATAAATCGAATTGCCGGAGTACTTGTTATTGCCTTTGGTGGTTTTATTATTGCAAGTTTATTCTTCGATAAGATTTAACCCACATTATACATATTACACAAAACTTAAAATCCTTTAATCTGCTCATAATCAAAATCACAATTACTCCATTCGTTATCGATTGTTGCTCCAACTTTACGATATAAATCAATTGCTTTTTCGTTCCAGTTTATTACTTGCCATCGCAATCGTCGGCAATTTTCGGATTTTGCAAGTTCGAAAATCTTCTTTAACAGTGCACTTCCTATTCCATAATTTCGATATTCGGGTTTAACGTACAAATCATCAAGATAAAGTGATTTCCCAACCCAAGTAAAATACGCAAAAAAGTATAGAGCCATAGCTATTAGCTCATCGTTTTCGTTTACAGCAACATAACAACCAAAAAGGTTTTTCTCTTGCTTCATAAAATCTACAGTATTTAGAACTTTCTCAGGCGCTCTCTCAAACAAAGCTAAGTCTTTTATAAAATCTAAAATCTGAGGATAGTCTTTTTCTTCTGCTAAACGAATTTTATAGTCCATAATACTCTTTTTTTTGCAAAAGTAATAGATTTTAGTAAATAATTAGCTCGATCATTTTTGCGTATTTAATTTTTTGGCATTAAGATTTCAACGAATTGCATGTTGCATGGGGCATAGGGCTAGTATTGTGAATAGCAAAATATTTGGCAATACCGAAATGAATTATTTAATAGTCTAAACGACGCTGCGCTTGTTTATACTAAAAATAATTTCAATCGGCATTTAC
>JAFGVU010000172.1 GCA_016937855.1 Bacteroidales bacterium
CGTATTTGGGCAACACAACGATTAAAAGAATACATTATAAAAGGATTTGCACTGAATGACGAACGGTTTAAATCCGGTAATTCAATGAATTATTTCAATGAACTTCAGGATAGGATTCGAGAAATACGCTTATCTGAACGTTTCTTCTATCAAAAAATTAAAGACATTTATGCCACAAGTATTGATTATGACCCTAAAGACGAACAAACAATTGAGTTTTTCAAGGTTGTACAAAACAAATTGCTTTGGGCTATAAGTCAAAAGACTGCCGCAGAATTGGTTTATCGCAGAGTAGATGCCAGTTTACCCCTTATGGGAATGCAGTCATACGATAAGAAGAATACTTTATTAATTCGGAAATCTGATGTTAGCATTGCTAAAAATTATCTGAACGAAGAAGAAATAAAATTGTTGGGCTTATTGGTTGAACAATATTTGGCATTTGCTGAAAGTATGGCACAGCAACGCACACCCATGTATATGAAAGATTGGATTGAGCGGTTAGATATTGTTTTGAAACTCAATGGAAGAGAACTACTTTCTCATGCCGGAAAAATCAGTCACGAAATGGCATTGAAAAAATCAGGAGAAGAATACGAGAAGTATAAAAACGTACAGAAAGCTATTGATAAAGAACAAAGCTTAAAAGAAATTGAGGAAGACATAAAAAAGTTGAAACCTAAGAAATGAAATTCACAGAAGAAAAACTCATATTTTTGGTTAAATATGCGTTTTGGGTACACAATGGGTACATAAAATAAAAAGAGAAAACCTAACTACTTGATTTATAAGTAATTAGGTTTTGTTTTTGCAGTCCGTAGGGGAATCGAACCCCTGTTACCAGGATGAAAACCTGGCGTCCTAACCCCTAGACGAACGGACCGTTTAGGTTTCCCCTCCAATATTCGTTGGATTTGGGACTGCAAAGAAATAAAATAATTTTTATTCTTCCAAATATTTTTTTGGGATTTTTCAAAAAAAATGAGCTCATCCTGTAATGAGCTCATTATCAACATTTTAGCACATTATTTTTATTCCATTTCAGCTGCTAGTTCATCTGTCATTTCCAAATTATGAAAAACATTTTGCACATCGTCGTCGTCTTCAAGCACTTCGATGAGCTTTAGAACAGATTTTGCTTCGTTAACAGAAAGCTCTTTAGTGTCGTTTGGGATGCGTTGAAGTTCAGCACTTGAGACCTCAATTTTTAACTCCTCAAATTTCTTATTTAGATTGCCAAAATCCTCCAATGCAGTATAAACAGTAATATTTTCGTCTTCGATTTCGATTTCCTCAGCGCCGGCATCAATAAGCTCAAGCTCTAATTCTTCCATGTCCATACCTTCAGACAAAGTAAACTCAAATACACCCTTACGATCAAACAAAAAACTTAAAGACCCATTTGTACCTAAAGTTCCGTTGTATTTGTTAAATGCAGCTCTGACATTAGAAACAGTTCTGTTATTATTATCAGACAAACACTCAACAAAAACTGCTATTCCGTGGGCAGCATATCCCTCAAAAGTAACTTCGTTAAAGTTTGCTCCATCCTGATCACCTTTCTTGACTGCACGTTCGATATTATCTTTGGGCATATTTACACCTTTGGCATTTTGAATTGCCAAGCGTAATCTTGGGTTATAATCGGGATCAGAACCACCGCCTTGTTTTACAGCTATTGTTATCTCTTTAGACAGTTTAGAGAATATCTTTGAACGCTTTGCGTCAGCAGCTCCCTTTTTTCTTTTAATCGTTGACCATTTACTGTGTCCTGACATAATTGTAAAAATTTCGTTTATACTAATCGTAATACAAAATTATAAATTAAATTTTATTTATATCATTGTAAATGTATTTTTGTTGCTAATTTTGTAAAATGGAATGTCCAAACTGTCATAAGAGTGGGAATGTTCTCAAAAGAATTTTCTCTCGTCGAGGTGGGTCTAAAACCCGTTTTTGCATATATTGTAATGCCGAAGTTAACCTGATTTATAATTGGAATAAGATATTTCTACTTATTGCTGCAATTATTGTTGTCTTAATAGTTTTGAATATTGTTTTACAATCTGTTGGTTGGCCGGGAATCACGGGAGGATTTGCCGGAGGACTTGCCGGCGCAGTTATTGCGGTATATATGAGAAAGCCTCCTTTTTTAAAAGTAGAGCTCGTAAGTAAACAAAAAAAGAAGCGTCGCAACTAAAATGAAACAATTATTTTCTGTTGTCGATATCGAAACTACAGGAGGCAGCTCTCGCGGCGAGAAAATTACCGAGATTGCTATTTACGTTACCGACGGGACAAAGATTATTGATAGTTTTTGTACACTGATACATCCCGAAAAACGAGTATCCTCATTTATTACCGGACTCACAGGTATTACAAATGAAATGCTCGAAGATGCTCCAAAATTTTTTGAAGTAGCAGCAAAAATTGTTGAAATAACAAAAGATACCGTTTTTGTTGCTCATAATGTAAATTTCGATTATAATTTTGTTAAACAGGAATTTGCCCAGCTTGGATATAAATACCGACAAAATACTCTTTGCACCCTTCAATTAAGTAGGAAAATGTTTCCCGGATTGCGATCTTATAGTCTTGGAAATCTGTGCAAAAGCCTTAATGTTAATCTCGACAACCAGCATAGAGCTTATGCTGACGCTTTTGCTACTACCGAGATTTTTAATATGATTTATCAAAAAGACATAAAGGAGAGTAATGGGATAAATATTAATGGGTTTTCCTTAAATGGGATTAATCCTATGCTTGATATAGGGAAAATAAAAAATCTACCCGAAAAGTGCGGAGTTTACTATTTATATAATGCTGAAAAAGAGCTAATTTATATTGGGAAAAGCAAAAATATTCATTCGAGAGTAATGTCGCATTTGCGTAACGAAAAAACAGGTAAAGCACTAAACATGCGTTCTCAAATTGCAGATGTTGATTATGAGCTTACCGGAAGTGAATTAATTGCTCTGCTAAAGGAATCCCACGAAATAAAACAAAACATCCCAATTTTTAATAAGGCTCAACGACGGTCAATTAATAATTGGGCGATTTTTACTTACGAAGATTCTAATGGCTATATTTGTTTTTATATCGATCATGTTGATAAGTCGGAGGAGTCTTGTGTCGCAGTTTATTCATCAAAAGCTGTTGCTGGAGAAACGCTTACAAATTATTGTATCAAGTATAATTTATGCCAGAAACTAAGTGGATTATATCAAAGTGCAGGAGCTTGTTTTTATTATGGTTTAGGAGAATGCAAAGGAGCATGTGTTGGGGCTGAGTCGTCTGTGTCGTACAATAAGCGAGCGAAAGAGTTTATTGCCGAATTAAATCTTAACCTCACTAATGTTTTTATTATTCCGGGTGATTGCGATGATGAAAAACAATGGGTAGTTGCAATTAAAGACAGTAAGTATTATGGATACGGATTTGTTGACGAAATTACTGATTTAAGATCAGAAGATATGTTGGATTTGATTACCAAATATCCTGAGAATAAGGATGTTCGACAAATTATTAGAACCTACTTAAAAACAAAAAAAAATTATAGAATAGTAGAGTTTTGATGTTTTTAACTGCGTTGAGCTCACCGCCAAATGGCGGTTCGGTTGTCCCTGTTTTTGACACTTCTGCCCTTCGATAAACTCAGGGCAACGCAGCTCAGTAACCATCAAAAACACCGCCAAACACAGAATCTTGCTCCTAGTTAGATTAAGGGTTTAAGATTACATATCAGATATAAAGAAAAAAGACTGTTTGTGGAACAGTCTTTTTAAGCTTACTAAGACATATAAGGGATGTAGAAAAGTGGGTTGGTTGGGGACCAACCCGAGAAAATTTTTATCCACATTTTGAATATCCGCAATCGGAGCAAATTACGCAACCATCTTGATAAACAAGAGTATCGTCCATACCGCAACTTGGGCATTTATCTCCTTTTTTGGAGGCTTTTGTTCCGTTAGGGATATATTTGCGTAGTGCTCTTTCGACACCATTTTTCCATGTATTAATATTGTCGCTATCGAGTTCGAGAGATGAAACTAGTTCAACAGCTTTTTCGATAGACATGCCATGGCGAAGAACACCGGAAATAAGTTTTGCATAATTCCAATAAGTTTTATCAAATGTGTGTGACAAACCTTCGAAAGTTGTCATATATCCATATTTGTTTTTATATTGGAAGTCGTATCTTGAAGAACCATCTTCAAAACGCATTTTAATAATTTGACCTTGTTCTATTGCTACGGGGATATTTAAAACGTCTTCTTCAACACGACCGGTAAAAATTTCGTAAGGAGCACCATCAAGTAATCCAATAAATGCAATCCATTTTTCTTTATTGTTTTGGAATCTTACGATATCAGCTTCGAGGACTTTAGGTCGTTTTAATTCGATATTTCGACGAGTTTTTTCGTCCTTATCATCATTAGATATTAGTACACCATCTCTTGAGCCTTCGCGATATACAGTTATTCCTTTACAACCTGATTTCCATGCTTCCATGTAGCATTCTCCAACAGTTTCTTCGGAAACATTTTCGGGCATGTTGATTGTAACGCTAATGCTGTGATCGACCCATTTTTGAATAGAGCCTTGCATAGTAACTTTAGCGATGTAGTCGATATCTTCGGCAGTTGCTTTATAGTAAGGTGATTTTGCTACAACTTCGTTTAGTTTTTTTGTATCGTAAGCCTTGACTTCTTCGACATCATATTTGTTAACTTGTAACCAAGTAACAAATTTATGATGAAATACATAATATTCTTCCCACTTATCGCCTTGTTCGTCAACAAAATCGACTCTTGTTTCGGGGTCATTTGGATTGACTTTTCTACGACGTTTATAGAATGGACGGAATACAGGTTCGATACCGGAAGTTGTTTGTGTCATTAAACTGGTCGTCCCTGTTGGAGCAATTGTGAGAAGAGAAATGTTTCTTCTACCCCAGGTTTCCATATCTTCCACTAATTGAGGATCAGCTTCTCTTAATCTTTTAATAAGTGGATTGTTTCTTTCGCGAGAGGCATCATAAATACTAAAGAAACCTCTTTCTTTAGCCATGTTTACTGAAGAACGATAAGCTTCTATTGCAAGTGTTTTATGAACTTCTGTTGCAAAATCGGTTGCGTCATCTGAACCATATCTCAAATTTAAAGCAGCAAGCATATCACCTTCGGCAGTAATTCCAACACCAGTTCTGCGACCTTCTTCGGCTTTGCGCTTAATATTTTCCCAAAGTTTTCTTTCTACTCTCTTTATTTCGATATCTTCTGGGTCCGTATTTATTTTAGCTAATATGCCATCAATTTTTTCAAGTTCTAAATCAATAATGTCGTCCATTATTCTTTGTGCATATCCAACGTGCTCTGTAAATTTTTCAAAATTGAATTTAGCATTTTTTTGGAATGGATTATCAACGTAAGAATACAAATTAATAGCTAATAAACGGCATGAGTCGTAAGGACAAAGTGGAATTTCGCCACAAGGGTTGGTTGACACTGTTTTATATCCTAAGTCTGCATAACAGTCAGCAACCGATTCATTAATAATTGTATCCCAAAACAGAATTCCTGGCTCAGCCGATTTCCATGCATTATGTATAATCTTTTTCCAGATTTTTTCGGGGTCAATCTCTTTAATAAATTTTGGAGATATATCATCAATCGGATATTGCTGAACAAATTTTTTCTTTTCGATAAGCGACTGCATGAAATCGTCGGTAATTTTTACAGACACATTTGCCCCTGTTACTTTACCTTGAGTAAGTTTTGCATCTATAAACTCTTCGCTATCAGGATGCTTTACCGAAACGCTTAACATTAAAGCACCACGACGACCATCTTGTGCTACTTCGCGTGTAGTGTTTGAATATCTCTCCATAAAAGGAACTATCCCTGTTGAGGTAAGAGCAGAGTTTTTAACAGGAGACCCTTTTGGACGCAGATGAGAAAGATCGTGCCCCACTCCTCCTCTACGTTTCATTAATTGAACTTGTTCCTGGTCGATTTTCAATATTCCGCCGTACGAATCGGTAACTTTATCGTGTCCAATAACAAAACAATTCGACAAAGATACAATTTGCATGTTATTGCCTATTCCCGACATTGGACCACCTTGAGGAACAATATATTTAAAGTCTTTTAATAAACTATAAATTAACTCTTCCGACATTGGATTTTCATATTTTTGCTCAATACGATAAATCTCACGGGTTAAGCGACGATGCATATCATCAGGAGTAAGCTCGTATAAGTTTCCTTCTGAATCTTTCAGAGCATATTTATTAATCCATACTCTGGCAGCTAAATGGTCGCCCTTAAAATACTCCTGACTGGCAAGCAATGCTTCCGAATCTGTAAATGTCTTTCTCTTTACCTCTTTTTTTAATTCCTGTTCCTTCATTTTGTCATTCAGATACATAGTCCTGATATAGTTTGAATGTTAATAATTTTTATTAATTAATGTTTGTTTCTTTTCTGTCTTTTTCTGCGGCACTCTCAACCTAAATATATTAGGCAAATTTCGCATCATAAAAATATATCATTTTGAGCAAATAAATTCAAGAGGTTATCAACAAGAAAAAGAGTAAAAATTTGTTGTTATTGTAAACTGCCTAAAATCAGGCACTTAAATAAATGCAAGATTTTTTTGAAAAAAAAATATTAACCGCTATAACATTGATTTTTTAAGGACTTTGGATAATTTTAGTGTTTTTTTTAACAATTTAATGTTCAATTAATCTAAAAGAGTGCTTTAATGGCGGCATCACATTGACTATCAGCAACTTACGAAACATAACCTTAAGTGAGTACAGGAAAAAGTAATTAACAATTTCTTAACACGAAACGATTATGAAAAATGTTAAAATTCGCCGATTAAATGCATTTTGGTAAAGATATGTTGCGTTGAGCCGGAAGAATGACTTATATATTGTTTTGCCATAAATCTCGCATCAACATCAAAAATAGACCCCTCAAAAACACCAATAATTATATTTGATAGCTCTTTTTGTGTTTTTATACTAAAAGAAGCATCCAATTTCACTAAATCGACAGCTTCTTTAAATTTTTGATAATTAGGTCCGAAAACAACCGGAATTTCATAAACGGCAGCTTCAAGTATATTGTGTATCCCTTTTCCAAATCCTCCACCAATATATGCAAGATTTCCAAATCGATAAAGCTTTGATAGTAAGCCAATTGAGTTGACAATAACTAGTTTGTAATCTGACGGATTTTTATTCTCGATTTCAGATAGTAGTATTGTTGGCACATCAACTAACTGCTTTATTGCATCTAAATGCTTTTGGTCTGTTTCATGCGGAGCAATAATGAATTTGTAATCATCTGATGACTTATTTATAAACTCTGACAGAAGACGCTCGTCATCTGGCCATGTGCTACCACAAACAATTGTGAAGTTGTTTCGCGAAAAATCCGCTAAAAATCTATTCTCATAGTTTTCAGATGCTATTTTAACAACTCTGTCGATGCGGGTATCGCCACAAACATCAACATTATTAATGTTTTTTGACGATAATAGCTTTTTTGAGTTTTCATCTTGCACAAAAATATGTTTAAATGATTTTAAAGATTTTAGAAAAAACCCGCCGTATGATTTAAAAAACATTTGATTTTTGCGAAAAATTGCAGAAATAATATAAGTTGGAATAGTTCTGTTTTTTAACTCTGTTAGATAGAAATGCCAAAATTCGTATTTTACAAAAACAGCAAATTTAGGATTTACAATTTTTATAAAATCGTGTGCATTTCTTTTAGTGTCAAAGGGTAAATAGCACACTATGTCAACCTGATTGTAGTTTTTACGAATTTCATAACCACTTGGGCTAAAAAAACTTAGCAAAATTTTGTAATTCTGAGTAAGCGGGTCGGATTTAAACTTTTCTATTAGTGGTCTTCCTTGTTCAAATTCTCCAAGCGACGCACAATGTACCCAAATGTATTTTGAGTTTTTGTCAATACGATTTTGCAGATTTTCTCTCCAGTTTTTATGTCCTTTGATAATTGTCGCAGCTTTAGGATTAAATATTGATGCTAATCTTATCCCGAAAAAGTAAAGTCTGGTAAAAATTATATAAAAAAGCTGCATTATATTAATAGTAATAATATTCGTTTGGGCTTTTCTTATAAAGTGGTAATATCCAACCGGCTCTGACACCAAAAAGGTAATCGTTTCGTGGTGTATCATCTGTTTCCATAGTGTCGAAGTTAAAATCGCGACGACATTGAGTCCAGGCTTGATAAAATTCAACTCCCACATAAAAATTAAAGATGTTTTTGTTGTCAAGATATTGATAGCCGATAAACTCTCTTAAGCTTAAACCATTTGTAAGCCTATCGTAACCTTTTTTGTAATCGCCTAAAACCGGAGGTGTGTTGTTGTCTTTATTCTCGATATGTATATGATGTTGTAATAATCCTGCACCAACATTAAAGACAATGCCCGAATTAAGATTTGGACCTCCTATCGGAAATACTCTGCCTAGTTTTATTCCTGAATAAAAGCCTCTTTCGGTTAGTAGAATTGTGCCATATTCACCATATTCGTTAATTATTTGACCGGTTTCAGTTTTTAAAGCATCTAAAATGCTGCTACCATCTTTAATTGTTCCGCCAAATAGATAATTTGCTTCAAATCCTGCTGTCCAGTTCGAGCTAAATTTATAAGTTAATCCCAATCCAATAGTTGAGTTGTTGCCAAATCGTGTAGCCATGTCTCCACCGGGAATCTGATATGAGTAATTTATCTCACATTGCCAAATATTAATGCTGGTATCTTTTATTTGACCAAAAACTGTCAGAGAAAACAACAGAGATAAAATTATTGCGATGTTTATTCTTATATTCATATTGCAAAATTAATAAAAATACTTAATAATCTTTAAAACGAAAAAATAAATAAAAATTGTGTGAGGATGCAATTTGCTGTAGTTTACCGATAGCAGAGTTCAGGGCAAATGCATCTAAAATAAAACTTATTTCTATTAAGGTTTAAAATGATAAGGTTTTAAATTGATGTACAAATGAACCTTATTCTCGAAGAACCTTAATACAAATCTATTTCCCTTTATTTCAGAAACCTTATTACCTCATTACCTTATTTTTATGGTTCTACCACGAACGGCTTTAGCCCTCACGGAGTAATTTATTGGTCAAAATATGCTTTTTGCCATCCCGCACCCTACGTTCCCTAAAGGGAGCCTTACACACAGCATAACAGATAGCAGTTGAGCGAA
>JAFGVU010000027.1 GCA_016937855.1 Bacteroidales bacterium
GGTGCGCCGGAAAAAGTGGTTTTGAATCCGGAGATCAAACAGTGAAATTAATTAACAGAGGCGACATCTTTGTTGACACAAAGCGGTAAACAACAATTTATTATATTGGATTTATATAATCACTGGAAAACACCATGAAAAACCCCAAATACATTTTTATACTGACAGTTATTATTTCGAGCCTGCTTTTTTCAAATACAATTGCTTATGTAACAGAAACCGGTGCAGGTATAATGGATGGGACTTCATGGTCAAATGCTTTTCCGGGTGATTCGTTATTTTATGCAGCTTATTTTAGTCCTCTAAATGCTAATGAAGTTTGGGTAGCTAAGGGTATCTATAAACCAGTTCCCTGGTCAACTAATAATGATGATAAAAGAGCAAGTCATTTTGCTATAAATGGAATTATAAAATTCTATGGTGGTTTTGCCGGTAATGAAACCGATATTTCTCAAAGAAGTATTCAAGTAAATGAAACGATTTTATCAGGAGATATTGGTGTTGAAGGTGATCCCACAGATAACTGCTATCATGTAATACAGAATGGGGAGTATAGTTGTCATCCGGATTTGACTCTTATAGACGGTTTTACGATTCAGGACGGTTATGCAGATGGACCACAGTGGGATGGAAATTCTCATGTATACCATAATTATGGTGGCGGTATGATAAACTATCGATCCGCACCTACAAGTCGTAACTGTACATTCAGAAATAATTATGCAATTGGCGTTGGGGGGGCAATAGCAGTTTATTATAATGACAGAACATCTATTGTTATACAAAACTGTCTTTTTTACGACAATGAAGCAGGAAGAGCAGGGGGTGCGATATGGTGTGCAGATAAAAGAGCTTTTATAACGAATTCTACAATTGTAAATAACAGAGCTGATGAAGCCGGAGGATTATATCTTATCTATGGTGACGGACCAATTGAAATAACCAATAATATTATCTGGGGAAATGAAGCAGAACAACTTTTACAAGGTACAGCATTTGAGACACTCATTTCACATAATGCGATCGAAGGTGGATATGACGGATTTGAAAATATTGAACTGGCATCAAGTAATGATGGCTATAAGAACTCACCGTTTTTCACTGATCCAATAAATAACAATTGGACAATACAATCGCAATCAGCCTGTATTGATAAAGGAGTTTACTGGAACACACATGATGTAGATATAACTAACTTGCCTGTACCAAAAGGTGAGTGCAGAGATATTGGAGCTTATGAGTATGATAATGGACAGTTAAGTTCTGAACTACCACAGGTAACTACACTTGCTCCTGAAACAGTAACTATAACGACAGCAATATGTAAAGGTAATATTATAGCTGATGGAGATACACAGCTAGTTGCAAGAGGTATATTTTACAGTACTCAGCAGAATTTTGATCCTGATACAATTCAAACAAAGTACAAATTGAATGAACTTCTAAATATTGGAGAGTTTAGTTTTCCAATATCTCCTCTTGATCCTAATACAACTTATTATTACAGAGCATACTGCGAAAACAGGATTGGTTCTGCTTACGGAGAAGAATTCAGCTTCACAACACTACCCGGTGCAAATCCCGATGCTAGCGGAATACTATACGTAAGCACTGATAAAACAGGAGATGGAAGTTCATGGGTAAATGCTTTGCACGGTAATGATCTCCAGTATGGAATAAGTAAAACTTCTGCTGAAGAAATATGGGTAGCGAAAGGAAGGTATATTCCAACAAACTGGCCCTGCACAGAAACAAAGAAACAGGTATCCGATACTGATTTTTCTTTCAGGTTCTTTAACGAAGACAGTGTTAAGTATGTCTATAACGGAACAACAGAAAGAGAAAAACACTTTTCTTTAAAACCGAATGTAGCACTATATGGTGGATTTAACGGAACTGAAACATCAGTTGATCAGAGAGATTTCAGAGCTAATGAAACAATACTATCAGGAGATATTGGTATTGAAGGTGATAATTCAGATA
The DNA here is from genome assembly GCA_016937855.1 of Bacteroidales bacterium. Classification (GTDB taxonomy): domain Bacteria; phylum Bacteroidota; class Bacteroidia; order Bacteroidales; family ML635J-15; genus Bact-19. The sequence continues at coordinate 1,984 of JAFGVU010000027.1, forward strand.
ATGCTTATCATGTTATCTATCATTATTTTGAATCGGATATAGATAGTACCGCTATAATAGATGGATTCTCTATCTCCGACGGTAATGCAAATGGAGGAATTTACGGAGATAGCTATTTTGGAGGAGGGATATTCAATCGGTGTTCATCCCCTAATATCAGGAACTGTACATTAAAAAATAATCATGCAATTCGAGGTGGAGGAATAATTAATGGCTATTCAGATGATTTTGGTTATTCTAAGCCTTTCATATATAATACTAAGATAACCCAAAACTCAGCCGAAATTGAAGGTGGAGGAATTTATAATATTGCAGGTTATCCTGTTATTAGAAACTGTGCCATAACGCAAAATACAGCAGGACAGTTAGGTGGAGGGATTTATCATAGTGCTGAATATTTTGAATTTTTTATCAAAGATACATTAAAGATCAACCATTGTACTGTCGCTGACAATATTTCAGTAGAGGTACAGGGGGATCAAATATTGTTAGATATTCATGACAGTTACAACCATGTAATCGTTAATAATTCTATAGTGTGGAGTAGTGAAAGCGATAACCCTCTATACCAATACTATTACGACTATTATATCGAAGCAAATTATATTGCAATTACAGATGGTTTTAATTGTCAGGGCAGTATAAATTTATCAAAAAACAACGAAGGAGATTTGAATTCCCCGTATTTCACAGATCCTAATAATAACGATTATTCCATACAATTAGAATCTCCATGTAAAGATAATGCGATTTACTGGTTTAAAACAGATGAAGACATATTAGGAACAACAAGACCGCAAGGAGCAGCTTACGATTTAGGAGCATATGAATATGTTACTTCTGATACTACAGCGACAGTACCAGTAATCTACACTTCCTACGTAGAAAATGAAACTGCTTCAACAGCTATTTGTCATACAGATGTTCTTAGTAACGGAGGCTCAAACATCATTGAGTACGGGTTTAAATTTAGTGATATTGATAATTTTGATCCTGAAATTGAAGGTAAGTTACAATCAATAAAAGAAGAAGTCGATCTTCCAGAATTAAATATGTTAATTGGAGAGTTAAACTCAAACCATAAATACTATTATCGTTCTTATGCGGAGAATAGAATTGGGTATTCTTATGGGCAACAAGAAGAATTGAATACAAAACCAATAGCGCTAAGTCAGGATAGTATATTGTTTATTGCTGAAGATGGTACTGGAGATGGAAATTCATGGTCAAATTCACTGAACGGTAAAGATATTCAGGCTGCAATTGAATTTGATGGAACTAAACAGGTATGGATAAAAAAAGGGACTTATCACCCAACCAGTTGGCCGGCAGATAGTAATTATAATGCTATTCATACGATGCAGGGGCTGATTTTCGATGAACAGATAGAGAAACACTTCATGCTAAAACAAGGTGTTGAGATTTATGGTGGTTTTAATGGAACTGAAACCTCTGTTGAAGAAAGAGATATAAGAACAAATGAAACTGTATTTTCAGGAGATATTGGAATTGAGAATGATCTTACTGATAATATCAGTCATATTTTTCTGAATGTTTCTAAAGAAATAGACCTAGGCGGTGGTAATTATTCCTACTCTATTGATAGTACAGCCATTCTTGACGGATTTACAATTACAAAAGGGAATACTATAAGAGATTTTAGCAACATAGGTGGTGCAGGTATGTATAACGAACTCGCCAATCCTACAATTAGGAATTGTATGTTTTCTAAAAATCAAAGTTTTTACGATGGGGGTGCAATTTGTAATAATAACGGTTCTATGAATTTGAAAATGACTATAGAGAATTGTGATTTTACGAATAATTTTTCAAAATATTATGGTGGAGCCATACACAATTATAGTGAATGGAATAAATTAACACTACTGAATTGTAAATTTGTAAATAATAGCACAGAATATTTCGGTGGTGCAATAGAAACAGGCTTCGTTACTGAAATTAGAAATTGTTTGTTTGATAGGAATTATGCTGGACGAAATGGTGGAGCTATATATCTTTCATGCTATACTAGTGGTTCTGAATCGAAAATAATAAATACAACAATTGCCAATAATACTGCTGTAATAAGTGGTGGAGGAATTTCTACGTTTTATGGAAATACAACACTGACAAATTCAGCTATGTTCAACAATGGAGAAGAATTTAATGTTGTCTTAGATAGTGATATCCCAAATATCAACAATTGTGCAATCTCAAGCGAACTGAATTTCAATCATACTGGTGAAAACAATATCCATATTTCTCCAACCAACGCAGGGGATCCGAACTCACCTTACTTCTCAGATCCTGATAACGGGAACTACATGATACAGGTAGCTTCTCCTTTAAGAAATGCAGGTATGTGGACTGATGATGTACCACTATATGACCTTTATGGATTTGCAAGGGATACTAATCCTGATATTGGATGTTTTGAATACGACGAGTCATCTATTGATGATAGTGATGAGTTATTAATCATGAGTTATGAGTTGAAGCAAAACTACCCTAATCCGTTTAATCCGAGTACGACAATTACTTTTACGATCCCGATTAAAGAAAATGTA
>JAFGVU010000173.1 GCA_016937855.1 Bacteroidales bacterium
GGATTTTGCAGGCAATGTAAAGTCAAAAATCTGTAGATATGGAGAACAATGCATCAAGGGCTGAAAGCGCGGAGTTATCGTGGAGTTACAAAAACAAAAATGCCCGATAACTTTGATTATCAGGCATTTACACAATTTTGTTTTTTAATTCTGTGGAGCTGGCGGGGATCGAACCCGCGTCCAAACAAGAAACGAGGGTGCTTTCTACATGCTTATTTTGTCTTTGATTGTCGGGCTAAAATCCGGGGACAAACACCCAAACTCTAACCGTATCTCCTTAAATTTCGCTTTTGTGTCGGAGCTTCACTCAAGCTATTTCGGTATTTTTTGCCACCCCTTAACCGAAGCGGAACCGAACGGTCCAATCGAGGGATGTCTTGTCCTCAGCACCTAGTGCCGGGATTAAGCTTAATTTACTGTAATTCAATTAAGCAGCAAGAGCATAATTGTCTGCGCCTTTTATTTGTTTTGTGAATCAGTTTAACGGGTTTTTCCACATTGCCCGGCATGCTTACACAATCATTTACCTTGCTGTCAAAACCAGGTCAGCCCCTGATTGTATTGCGGTGCAAAGATAGCAAAAATATTTGTCCAACACAAAAATCTTTTTTTACAGGATTTTTTACTATTTATCCAAAACCACTAGTTTCTTTGTTTCTATCGATTCACCATCCGAAATTTTGACAAAATATACTCCCTCATCAAAACTCGAGATATCAAACACACAATTGCTCGCAGAAATATTTCTTGAAAAGACTAGTTTACCGTTAATGTCCATTATCTGAATTTGATAATCTGTGTCTTTACTAAAATCAAAACGTAAAACATCATTTGCCGGGTTTGGGTAAATGTTTGTATGATTAGATTGTTTAATATTGTTATGCGGCGAACTAAGCACTATAAATGGTGATCCATCTGGCAATAAATTTGATTCAAAATCTGCTCTGATAACATCAATAAACTGATTCATTGTTTGAATTGAACTAGATTTAGTATTAAACTCTTCGCCTGTGACAAATGCAACATCAACATAAGCAGTATCGCCTGGACTAAAAGTAAAAGGTCCACTTGAGCACATTCCTCTTCTGTCAGCTGGCGGATTTCCTTCGGTTACTTCTGACCAAGCGTCCTGAACAACTCCATTTGTACCCCATCCCCATATATCCGTATTGGGATTACCGGGAAAAACAAATTTAGTTGGGATATCTGTATCCCCTCCACCTGAGTAGTGCCCCGTACCTCCAAAACAAAATGGGGTTTCATCTCTCCACAAACCGGTCATATAGTTATAATACTCTTCAAAACCATGAGGATCAAGCGTATTTGCATTTGCTCCGGTACCAGAATTGTTAAAAAATGTAAAACTTGTCATTCCCAAACGTTCATTATCGACAATTCCATCTCCAAAAAACATTCCATTTATACTTTCGTCAACCATTTGTTCTCCAAACAGATCTTCGCTTGGATTATCAATTCCGTCGGAGTCCATATATGGCCCGGAAAGCAAAGTTGCTGATTGCGCGGGAGGTGAACTTCCATAACCATTTACACCTTCAGCTGTTTCGTCAAAATCATCAGCATTATATGCATAAAAAGTCCCTCTAGGCACATCACAACCTATGTAATCATCTTTTGGATATCCAATATCAAAATCTGTAAATAATCCGACATAAGTATCGAGATAAGTTCTGCTACTCCTATTTATTATTTTATAGTTTATGAATATCGTATTATCATATGCAGGTTGGTCAGGAAAAACATAAGCATACGCCATACCATGAACTTCAATCCCCAGATTAGTTCCCCCGGATTCGGTGTGCTCACCAAAATCATTAAAAATAAAAAACAAGCACTTATGTCCTCTGATATTTGGATAATCACCATTTATTGGGTCATAATAACCATTCCCGTTAGCATCAATAAAAGGAGCTAAATAAAAAGACTGTCCTTCATCAACATTACCATGTGCCGGCCAATCTAAAATAGATTGAGGAATATTATAACTGGGTGTATTATATAATAACAAAAATTCGTTTATTTCTTGCCTAGTAATCTCCCAAATGGTATCATACTCCATAGATGTGTTTAATGACAAACTCAATTCATCCTCAAAACTTAAAGGACCTGTTCGATAGTCAAATCCTTGCTGTCGATACATTTCTCCGCAAACATATAAGTTCTCGTCAGCATCTTTACCACCAACCCACAATGTACTAGTAAAGATTGTAGAAGTTGAACTATCGGCAGGATATAAATAGTATGCCGAGTTTTGCCAATTCCAGAATTGATTCCCAATCGGCCGTATCAAAGCCTTAATATTATTGTAATCCAAAAATGTGTGATACGATTGTGAAAATAAACTTATCGACACAAATAGCAACAACGACGAGCAAATGAGGTAGATTTTTTTCATAACATTCGATTTTGAGGTTTAACAATATACTCACATCAAGCAAAAATCGAACCAAAACAACCCATTTATATACATTTTTTACAACAAAAACCAAAATTGTTGATTATTGTATAAAAACAGCTGCAGAATTAATAAGACTTCAACACAATTATCGCTTCCTCAGGGTCATCTGCTCCAAAAACAGCCGAACCAGCAACCAAAGCATTAGCTCCGGCTTTAACTATTTTTTTATAATTATTTTTATCGACACCTCCATCAACCTGAATAATCAGATTTGGGTTAGAGATATCGGCCATTTCGCGTAGTTCGGAGATTTTATTGAGACTTTGTTTGATAAAGCTTTGTCCCCCAAAACCCGGATTAACCGACATAATCAATACCATATCGAGCTCGGGTAATATGTCTTTTAATAACGAAACAGCAGTATGCGGATTTAAAGAAACTCCAGCTTTCATTCCGGCGGCTTTAATTTGCTGTACAGTTCTGTGCAAATGTGTACAAGCCTCATAATGCACAGTTAAAATATCTGCACCAACTTTTTTCCATTCTTCAACATATCGCTCAGGTTGAACGATCATTAAATGGACATCAAGAGGCTTTTTTGCGTGCTTTTTAATATGTTTTACTACAGGAAAACCGAATGAGATATTCGGCACAAAAACACCGTCCATAATATCGAGATGAAACCAATCGGCCTCACTCCTATTTATCATTTCAATATCTTTCTGCAAATTAGCAAAATCTGCCGACAACATTGATGGTGCAAGTATTATCTCTTTCATCTCGTTAAAATATTATAGTTTTCAAATATACAAAAAATCGGAGACATAAAATAGTTAAGATTTACTGCTGTCCGACTTTTCCTCATGATAGTCTTGTTCTGTGTTCACTTCCCAAATATTTGATTTGTCTTTACGTCCTTCACTAATATTTTTCACTGCTGTAATTGCAGTAAGCATTGAGTGATCGGAGTTATTGTATCGATGCATTCCGCTTCGCCCGATAAGGTAAAGATTTTCGATTTTATCGAGGAAGTCGCGTAATTCTCCAAATCTTTCGTATGTTCCAAAGTAAACAGGATAAGTGTCTGCCATTTTTATGATTGTAGAGTCAATTAGATCAGATTTAATAATAATTCCAACCTTTTCAAGCTCATCAACAGCCATACTAATAAAATCACAATCGGGCATATTCCACATTTCATCATCCGGATCACAAAAGTATTCTAGTCCAATCCAAACTTTTGATTCGTCCTCTACCATAAATGGACTCCAATTATTAAAAATTTGGATTCTTCCCATCTGCACATCACTTTCCTGCATGTAAATCCAATTATCGGGCACCAGATTATTTATTGTTTTAATTTTAGTTTGATTCTTTATCGATAGTTTATTTAAAAGCAATCCAACCGTAATAAAGTTTCGATGTAATAAACCATTAGCAATCTCTTGCAGATTTGCTGGAACATTACTCATCGCATTTATAAGATTTTTGACAGATGTGGTGCTAAATACATAATCGACATCCATTTCTTTAATCCCGTCTTTTGTTTTGTATGAAACTATAAATCTATTATTTTCGATAGGAGAAATTTTGACGAACTCACTTTCCATTAACAGTTCACCACCATCCTTAACAACTAATTCGGCAACATATTCCCAAAGCTGACCAGGACCTAATTTAGGGTATAAAAATCTGTCAATAAGGCTAGTTTCTTTATCTTTTTGAGCGATATCCGATTTTTTAGATTTAAAAATGGACTTTAGATAATGTAAAATCACTTTTGTAACCGACAATCCTTTTATCCGCTGAGCACCCCATTCTGCCGACAACTCAGCGCATGATTTCCCCCAAACCTTCTCTGTATAGTCCTTAAAAAATGTATGATAAAGAACTTTTCCAAAACGATTTATAAAAAATTCTTCGAGGCTTTTCTCGTTTCTTATTGGGAAAACTTTTGTCCAAATATAGCTAAATCCAATTTTAATAATTCTAAAAAGCCCAAGATTTCTTATTGTGTTTGCATTTAGAGCAACAGGATAATCAAAAAACTTGCGCAAATAGTAAATACGTGATAATCGTTCTCGTTCCAAAAAAACTTTTTCATCGTCAAGTTTCCACTTTTTATTTTTTTCAATATTATCTGGAGAAGTAGAAACATTAAACAGGCTTTGCCAATATTGCATAATCACATCCGATTTCGAGAAAAACCTGTGACCTCCAATATCAATTCTATTTCCTTTATAATTAACAGTTTTTGAAATCCCTCCAATATCGGTTGATTTTTCGAGAACTACAGGTTTGATGTCAGTATTTCTCAGCAATTCCAATGCTGCGGTTAAACCTGCGGGCCCTGCTCCTATTATCAAAGCTTTTTTTGTCATAGAGGATGTAAAAATATAAAAAATATGTGGATATTTTGAAAAAGTGTATAAAAGATATTCTTCAGTAAAAAAAGCATCAGTTTAATCACAGAATAACACTTTAAACCAATACACAAATAATGATTAATAACATAAAACAAAAAATAAGGTACGAATCTTGTTTAATGAAACTATAATTTTTCTACTTTTACATAAAATTAATAAATTATGAAACACACATTTTTAATTGCAATAATGCTTTTATCTACAAGCATTATATTTGCTCAGGGTAAAACAGAGTCCGAACCAGACCAAACGTCAAAACAAAGTTCAATCATCTTTAAATCAACTGTTTACGATTTTGGAACGATAGCTTATGGCGAAGAAGCCAAAGGTATATTTGAGTTTAAAAATGTCAGTAAAAAGGCAATTACACTAACAAATGTGAAAGCGTCATGTGGATGCACCGGAACAGATTGGCCACGCGAAGAAATCAAGAAACGTAAAAAAGGCGAAATCGCAGTAACTTATGACACAAAACGCGTAGGAAATTTTCATAAAAATGTATATGTTTATGTGGATGGTAATTCTAATCCAATTCAACTCGAGGTAAAAGGCGAAGTTTTGCCAGGTGAAGGAAGTGCAAAAACTCAAGAACCTATTGAGAAAAAAATCATAGACAACTCTCCAAAGCACATTCAAGTAGATGGAAATAAAAAAGTTACAGAATCCAACGGAACAGAAAAAAACACGACTAAGAGTGTAGAGCCTGAAAAGTCATACATTAAACAATCTACTCCAAAGCAGCAATCTGTTAAGTCTGTTGAAAAACAAAGTTATATCAAGAAATCAAATTCGGAACCAAGGATAGAAGAAAAAGTCAAACAAGAATAATTATAAATCAGTAAAAAATGCCAAAAATCTCAGACAAAGGGATGGCTATGCCATCATCACCAATTAGGAAATTAGTACCTTATGCAGAAGCAGCAAAAGCTCGTGGTGTAAAAGTTTATCATCTTAATATTGGTCAGCCGGATATTAAAACGCCGGAAGTAGCATTAGATGCAATAAAAAACATTAAAGAAACTGTAATAGAGTATAGTCATTCGGCCGGCAATATTTCATACCGCAAGAAACTCGCTGAATCGTATAAAAAATATGATATTGATGTTACTGCCGACGAAATGATAATCACAACCGGCGGCTCAGAAGCTATTACAATTGCTTTTATGTCAACTCTTAATAATGGTGACGAAGTAATTGTACCGGAACCATTTTATGCAAACTACAATGGATTTGCTATTCAGACAGGTGTTATTATTAAACCGATAACATCGTCAATCAGCAATGATTTTGCCTTGCCTGCAATCGAAGAAATAGAAAAACTCATTACTCCTAAAACCAAAGGAATTGTTATTTGCAATCCAAATAATCCAACAGGATATTTATACTCCAAAGAAGAATTGTTTTTACTTGCCGACATAGTAAAAAAACACGATTTATATCTTTACTCTGATGAAGTTTACAGAGAATTTTGCTATGATGGAAATACCCACTTTTCTGTAATGAATTTGCCCGGGCTAGAACAAAATGTTATTATGATGGATTCAGTATCAAAACGTTACAGCATGTGTGGTGTTCGTATTGGCTGTCTGATATCTAAAAATAAAGATGTAATGAGTACGGCAATGAAATTTGCTCAAGCTAGATTATGTCCGCCTTCTTTTGGACAAATTGCTTCAGAAGCTGCGATAGAAACACCGAATGAGTATTTTGATGAAGTTTATACCGAATATATTGCACGACGTGATTTTATGGTTGCCGGATTAAACGAAATCGAAGGTGTTTATTGTCCTAATCCTAAAGGCGCTTTTTACACGGTCGTAAAACTTCCAATTGACGACTCTGATAAATTTGCACAATGGATACTTGAAAGCTTCGAATACAAAAAACAAACTGTAATGATGGCTCCTGCAACTGGATTTTACAATACTCCCGGTTTGGGCAAAAATGAAGTTCGCATAGCTTACGTTTTAAAAATCGAAGACCTTAAAAATGCAATCGAGACATTGAAGCATGCGCTTGAAGCTTATCCAGGTAGGACAATTTAATTAATATCAAAATAATATAAAAACATATAAATTCAAGAACCGCTTCACAGAGCGGTTTTTTTTTGCAAAAAAAAGGCTGTCAAAACTGACAGCCTTTTAATTATTTATTTAGTTAATGATTAGTTTATTACAAGTTTGTGAGTAAACTCTTTACCATCGAAAGTAACTTTAACGAAATAGACTCCTATTTGTAAATTACTGATATCAAGTCTATTAACATCAGAACTAGGTACTAATTCGATAATTTCTTTACCAAGCATATCGTAAATACTTACTGAGTTTGCAAATTTGCCTTCGAATTGAATAAACACCTCATCTTTAGCAGGATTTGGATAGATTCCGTAAACCATCAAATTTTCGTCAACAGCATTAACCCAGTTAACTACAAAAGGTGTCGTTGTAAAACATCCATTGTTATCAATCACAACAACGGAATAATTACCAGGTAACAATCCTGTTGAAGTTACACCTGTGTCACTATTTGACCATGTAATATCGTAAGGAGTAGCACCACCTGAAATATTTGCAGTTGCTTCGCCATCGGCAACAAATTCGCCAGATGCAGGAGTAACATCAACAGAAACTACAGGCATTTCGTGAACGATAATATAGTCAATTTTAGTTTCAAAATCAGAACCTTCTGCATTAGACACATTTAGAGTAACAGTATAAACACCAGGTAAGGTGTATGTATAAGTTGGAGACTGTTCATCAGATGTTCCTCCATCACCAAACGACCAAGACCAATTTGTTGGAGCATATAACGACAAGTCGGTAAAGTTAACTGTTGCAGTGCCGCAAGATTCAGTAACATCTGCTTCAAAATCCGCAACCGGCTCCATTGTTCCTGCCTCATAAGTAACGTCAACACATGCAGTTTCGAAACAACCTGCGGCATCAGTAACAGTAACACAATAGTTATCAGCTGATAACCCGGTGATAGTCTCAGTATCCCCTGAGTTACTCCACTCAATAGAATAAGGAGCTGTACCATTAGTGATATTAACTGTTGCTGTACCATCATTTAATGCACTTGATTCAGGATTCATGCTTAATACTAAAACTGGAGTTTCTCCAACAACGATATAGTCGAAAATTGTATGAGTATCAGAATCAGTAGCATTAGTAACTGTTAAACTTACAGTATATGTACCCGTTGCAGAATAAGTATGTGTTGGGTTTTGAACATCAGATGTTGTTCCGTCACCAAACTCCCAATACCAGTTTGTTGGATTATTAGTTGATAAATCGGTAAAGTTAACAGTAAGAGTTTCACAACCAGTTGTAATATTTGCTTCAAAGTCGGCTACCGGTGCGGGTAAAGCTTCCTGAGTAACATCAATACATAAAGCTGCCATACAACCGTTTGCCTCTGTAACAGTTACACAATATTCATCTGCCACCAGCCCTGTGATAGTAACTAAATCACTGCTATTTGACCACTCGTATTGATATGGAGCAGAACCTCCAATAATATTTGAGACTGTTGCAGTTCCGTCGTTACCCGATAAAGACTCTTCAGTCATAGATAAAGCAATAACCGGTGTTTCACCAACAACAATGTAATCTGTAATTGTATGAGTATCGGAATCAACCGCATTTGTTGCAACTAAAACAACTGTATATACACCAGGATTTAAATAAGTATGAGTAGGATGTTGATCTGTAGAAGTATTACCATCACCGAAATCCCAAGCCCATAAAGTTGGTGAATTATTGGTTAAATCTGTAAAGTTTACGGTAAGATTATCACATCCATCTGTAACGTCTGCCTGAAAATCGGCTACAGGTGCAGAACCTAGAGTATTAACAGTTGCACCGGCAGTTGCAGTACATCCATTTGCGTCTTCAACAACAACAGAATAATATCCACCTGTAAGATTATCGAGAGTCATGATATTTCCAGAAGTATTTGTTGTACCTGCTGGCGACCATATTCCATCAAATGGAGCTGTTCCACCTGTCATTGTAACAGTAACGCTACCGTCATTAGCACTAGCAGATGTTTCATCACTTGCAACTGCATTAGCAGTAAAAGAAGGATGAATTGTTACGTTAACAGCAACAGTAGCAGTACATCCGTTAGCATCTTCAACAACAACGGTGTAAGTGTTGGTAGATGATACAGTATGAGTTTGTGATCCGACTGTTCCATTCCAAGTATAAGAAGCCATTCCGGCACCTGCATCAAGTACAACAGAACCACCACATTGTTCTACATCAGAGCCTAAGTTAACAGTTGGGAGAGTGTTGATTGTTACATCCACATTATCGGTTGCA
>JAFGVU010000174.1 GCA_016937855.1 Bacteroidales bacterium
ACAAACTTTTCAAAGAACTATTTTTAGTCAAAATACCAGTAAAATTAAGCAATACAGACGTTTTTCTTAACTAAACGACATTGAATCTCAACGTTTAATTTTTTGCTATAAGTTGCACTTTTATTTCTCTGGATATAGAAGTCGAGAATGTCGAATAAGTCAGATTTTGCATCAGTTGACCATTCTATTTTGTATTTAGCCATTGGTCAATCTCTTTTTGTAACGCGTTGTGTGAGATAGTCTTTTTTTGTTTTAATTCAATCCTTGCTGAATCTACTCGTTTTTTCTGAAAGTCACTTAATCTATATTCTCCTTCAGAGACTTTTGATTCAATAATTGTCTTGATTGCATTCAAAAAAGAAGCGTCATCAATGTGTGAAAGATGCTCTGATATAATATGTCTTAATTCAACTGTACTCATCACAAATCGTTTACTCAAAAATACTTATTTTTTATCGTAATCCAATTAGTCTTTAAACTCTAAAATTTGCAGAATATTCTCAATCTTATATCAAAAACCATAATTTGCAGCGATTTTTTCAATTGGCCACAACGGATGGCAATATGCGGAGGCCGGGATTTCGAAGCTCCAACCTATCAAACCGATACAATTTTGAGTAAATGTACAAAAGTTTAAATTACCCACATCCCCCGGCTTACGTATATTGCGTGTTGTATGCTGGTGTTTTTCTCCCTTGCAAGTTATTACCTGTATATTTGTATAGGGTTAACAACCTGATAATGCCTTCATATGATGAATTAGGAGTATTTTACTTTTACGCATTATTAGTCTACTTGCTTTTATAATATTTTTGTAATACGTAAAATGCTTTCTTTTTGTACCCTTTTTCAGAAACTAAGCCTTTACGATTCCAGCCATCCTGAACATCTGGCAGTTGTCTTAAAGGAGACATGAAATCGACCAAGATCCATGGTGTCATGCCGGCCAGACCGTCAATTTTATCGAACATGGCAATACTTTCCTTATACAAGTACTCCTGGTATTCTTCGCTCCAGCGTGTTAAACTATCAGCAAAAAATCCTTGTACTGCTCCTCCTCCAAATTCACTAACAATAATTGGTTTATCTGTACTTGAGGTGAATGTTTTTTTTCTGCATTCAGCAGGCAGGCCTCCATACCAACCCAGATACTCATTAAAACTTATAATATCAAGATGCTTAATAATAGGATCATTTATAGTGTATTCATTATCAGGGTGACCATCACCTGCCTGATCCTTTTTACCTGCTGCTGAAAGCAAACGGGTATTGTCAACAGAACGAATATGGCTCGCTAATGAAATGAGAAATTTGTTGCGGGGTTCTCCCATCGTTTCATTTGCAATCGACCAAATAATAGAACTTGCCCTATTATAATCCCTGTATATTAATTCGGTGTATTGTTTTTTTGCTTTCTCAAGTACCGTTGGATCTTCCCAGTCAATTCCCCAATAAACTGGTAATTCCTCCCATAGTAAAATTCCCAGTTGATCTGCCATTCGCACAATATTTTCCTGATGCGGATAATGTGCCAAACGAATAAAATTACAGCCTAATTCTTTTGCCCATCCCAATACCATAGCTGCATCTTCAGGAGAATTTGCTCGGTCTTTGCGAAGGGGATTTTCATCGTGAAGTGAAATTCCTTTTAAGAATATTGGTTTACCATTCAATAGAATTTGCTTTCCTTCGGTTTCGATTGAACGAAAGCCAATTTGATCCTTCACTACATCGCCTCCTGCCTCCAGAACAATATCATAAAGCTTAGGTGATTCAGGTGACCATAATTCCAAATTCTTCACTTCAATTGTAAAAGTGCAGATCCCTTCTTTACTTATGTCAACCACTTTGGATACATTGAGCTCCGGGATCTTTATTCGGGCTGTTTGAGGTAGCACCTTACCGGATAATTGTATTTCACCGTTAATTTTTTTTGTTTTATTTGAAATTGAAGATTTTTCTAAAGCAATAAAATAATTATTAATAAAACTGGAAGGAACTTCAAGAAGTTTTACATCGCGTGTAATTCCACCGTGATTAAACCAATCTGTTACTTTTGCAGGTATTTGATTTGCTGCTCGCGAATTATTAACGCCAATAATTACGAAATTATCTTTTTCCCGGATAAGATCTGTAATTTCATATGAAAATGGTGTAAAGCCACCTTCGTGTTTTCCAAGCTCCTTCCCATTAAATGTGACTGTACTAATGTAGTTTGCAGCGCCAACATAAATAAAATAACGCTTTTCGGGTGAGAGATCTTTTTTATCAAATGCTTTGTGATACCAAATACTACCCTCATAATAGGTAAGTTCCGGTTTTTGTGAGTTCCAACTTCCCGGCACCCATAATGTTTGTGCTTTGTCAAAACTATATTCAACTCTATCGGTTTTATCTTGTGGTTTTGAGTTTTTATATACCGGCATAAAACCAATTTGTCCTGTCTCATAAGGATCTAATACATATTTCCATTTTCCGTTTAAATTGGTGAATGTTCGATTTTGTGTGTTTGAAATAAAAACACTTTGGGCATTAATTTGGCTTATTGAAGTAAATAAAACTAGAAGAAGTAGTGAGATTGTTTTTTTGGAATTCATATTATTAGATTGATTCAATTTTATAGTATTCATTTATTATCTTTTTTTGGCTGCAACTTATAAAATATTACCTAATTGTTCAATTTACGTATCATTTCTATTTGGTCTAAGAGACACTTGCATACAACGTTTGGCGGTATGGTTAGTAAGGGATTGCGGGCTTTTCACCTATCAAGTTACAGCAGATTTTGGAGCGGGCTACTACGTCTCGCAAACCACTAAAACCCTTATTAACTATACCGCGTGTTGTGCGTTCGTTATTTTATATCTGTCAAATTTAATAAAAATTTATTCCAAGCAACAAAGTAAAAGAAACACCATTTGTTTTACCTTCTTGCATTTCTACATTCCGGTAAGATATTTTGGTTTTTAAATCTAATGCCATATTTTTTCGCTGATAAATTTCATAACCCACAGCGGTAACAAATCCCAATCCATTATAATATTTCGTTTCCAATGGGTCAGTGTCCACATTCTCAAAATCAATATCCCAAAAAACAGGATTGTCACCACCAAGTCCAACACCGCCAAGTACCCAAAATTTATCATTTACCCAATACTGTACTGATGGTGCTAATATCCCAAAATCTCGTTTTCTGTCTCTTCCAAAGCCCGAATAGTCATAAATTGAAACATTTGAAGAAAGTAGAAGTGCTAAGTCAGGTTTAATCATATAACCTAATTTAACATCCAGAGCAAAGCCTAATTCACTTTGATTTTTATCAGGAAATTTCAAAATCGAATAACCTGTTCCATAAGATGTACCAAAAACAAATCCCTTTCTTTGGATTGCTTTATGCTCTTGTGCAAAAGTAAATTGAAGAAAAACAGAGAATAACAGAACTGCTGTAATTAAAATTGATTTCATTTTGTATAATTTTATTCGTTAAACCATACTGCAAAAATCTTGAAATCAATGTGTAAAAAAGTTATCCTATGGTAATAAAATCATAATCACTTAATTTTCTTTCTTATTCTACTCAAACTTTGGGTTGTAATGCCCAAATAAGAGGCTATATGTTTTTGATGAACTCTTTGTAATAGTTCTGGTCGGTTTTTTAGTAAGCCCAAATACCTTTCTTCAGCTGTTTTTGTCAAAAATTCAAGGTGTTGCTTTTGTTTTTCGTTAAAGTCTTTTTCACTGCCAATCATAAAAAGCATATTTCCCATCGGGGTCTGTTTAAGTTGCTCAATGTTTGATTTTGAAATTCGGAAAACTGTTGATTTTTCCAGTGCAATAATTTCTATGGGTGAAGGTTTACCAGTACTCAATGAAATATCATCTGCAAAAAAACTATTCTCAAGTAATAAATCTAAACAAACAAAGTTGTTTTCTTTCCAAACAAATAATCCACAAGAGCCTTCTATTAAAAAGTAACCATATTTTTCAATATGATTGCTTTCCTTAATTACTTCGTTTTTTTTATAATCAACGATTTCGCCCAAACTTGCAAAATATCTCCATGCTTCAATTGGTGCATTGAAATGAGGGTCGAAAATTTTCTTTAGTCTTTTCTCAATCATTTGACGTACTGTTCTTTATAATGACGCACAACGTTGGTGTAAGTTTAGAAGCGGATTTGCGTGTGATTCTCTGTCCGCATACGGACAAGAGAATGAGCGGAGAGCCGCTGCTGGCATACCACCGAGCCCGCTTTTAAATTTACACATTGTTATGTGCTTTTTTTAATTTATAAAATCGTTGTTGAATCAGTTTCATATTTCTTATAAATTCTTTTGTGTCTAAAAAATAATTCGGATACGCACTTCTCAATTCATTTACTGAATCAATTGAAACAAGAACAATTTGTCGATTTTTATTATTCTCATTTTCTTTCTCAAGTATTGTGTAATGTTTGTTTGCTTGAATTAATTCATCTTCTTTGAAACTGTCTATATAAACTGTTTTGTTATCGATATCAAGCATTACAATATGATATTTTTTGTCTTTTTTCTTTTCGTCACACAGTATTTTTGAAACTATTGAAAAGGCAGTTAGATTGTCTTCAATCTTATTATATCTGTATTCATACAATGCTTGCTGGTAAGTTTCAATTTCAGTTAAGCCACTATACTTTGGAACTGGTTTTGTTTTTTCCATATAAGCAAAGGCAGAGCTAGTAAGTGAAAAATATTTTAACCATTTAACTTGACCTTCATTAAATTTTAAATTACTATTTAAATATGTACCCATCGTTTCGACAGCTGTAGCCCAAGCGTGTTGTTTATAAGTTCTTATTTGAACTTCAACTAGCAATCCATTTAATTCAGAATTTTCAGGAGAAATATATTTATAAATCAAGTGAACACTTCTATATCCACTGTCTTTGGGATTCTCTAAATAATTATCAATTCCTTTTAATTCGAGATGATCAGAATCGGAACTTAAAATTTTTACTAGTCTTTGGAGTTTTGTAATAGAAGAAACTACAACTCTAATACCAGCAATATCTTGCATGGTTGAAAGTTGAATGTTATTTAGTCTCTTTAGTTTAGCAATGATTGAGGGTGTCCGTTTTAATCTTTTTGCGACAAACGCATTCTTGTCAATACGGTATGCATTATCATAAATTTTATCTTGAATATTTATAATTATTTGACCATGAATAGTTCTCCAATAAGTCAAAATATCTTCAGCAAATTTTATCTCCTCGTCAGTTGCTTCAAGTTTCTCTTTAAAGATTCTACCTGCTTTTTTTATTTGATTTTTAGAATATTTCATGTTTAAAAATAAATATTATTAAGGACGTCAAATTGCACATAACG
>JAFGVU010000175.1 GCA_016937855.1 Bacteroidales bacterium
ATCCATCATTTGATATAACAGTTCCAGTAACTCCAGCAATAGTTGCTGAAGTTGTTAAATTACCTAAATTGCTACCGGTAATTGTTATTGTTGCTCCTTTATCTGCAAAAAAGTTATTAGGAGTTACATTAGAAATAGTTGGTGCAGCAGCATCAGTTGTTGCATTATCAGTAACACCCGGAATAAGGAAACAATTATCAGCATTAAACATCTCATAAACAGAAAAATAATAAGTCGTTCCGGCATTTAAACCCGAAACAGTTGTTGAAGTACCTGTATTGAGGTAAACAACAAAATTACCAGTTCCAATTTCAGATCCGGAAAATGGAGCAGAATTATCGGCAGAATAAACAGTACCGCTAACAGGGTCAGCATCAACAACTGATCCTTCATGCACAAGAATAATTACATTATCACCATCACCACGCAACCACGATAAGTTTATAGAAGAGCTACTTGCTGCTGTTGCTGTAAAATTATAGGCTTGAGTAGAAGGAGTTACACAAGGCAACGGCGGACCTTTAACAGAGTCTTTTTTAATATCAATTTGTGCAAAAGATGCAATAAAGAATTGAAAAATAAATATTAGTAATACGAGTATTTTTTTCATAATTGTTAGGTTAATTTTTTTCGAAACATTTAGTTTCATTTGTGAAGATTTCATAGCCGTAAAATCTCACACATTTTAAATGCTATTTCAGCTTAAAATAAGCTGAAATAGCCATAGAAAATTTATTTAATAATAATTCTTTCGTATTTTACAATACCATTATCCAAAATAACTGTTAATAAATATATTCCGGTTGAAGCATTTTCAACTAATACATTTTGATATTCCTTTCCTGTAAACGTATTTTTGTAAACTGATTGTCCGGTTATAGTACTTATACGTACTTCATAATCACCTTTATAATCATCTACACGCAAGTAAAAACTTCCGCTACTTGGATTTGGATATACTGACAAGTTATAATCCTGAATATCAACTACATCAAATACTGTAGAGTTTTGAATAGGTACAAAAATTAATTCAAATCTATCTACTTCATTGTTTGGATTAGAATTAAAATTCAATCTTGAATTTGGACTTAATTCATATACCTGAACGTTACCGTTATCACTAAAATTATCTCGCAAATAAACACGTGTTTGTGCAAAATTAAATTCCGATAAGAATATTGAAAAATCTTGTGATGTACAATATACTCGCAATGGCACAACGGTTGTTTTGTCGGCTGATAATTCAGGCAACGAATTGATTGAATATTCTGTATTATCGTTTCCTAAAGTATATAACTGAGGCACATAATTGTAATGCGAAAATAACTTGTAAGCATCTAATCTATTATCCATTCTTTCGGTTGCATTATTCAAAAATCTAACTACTGCTTCGTCATGGAAATTATCGTTTGCAACAACTATTCGCATAAAATTATCAGGGGTTTGATCTGTTACATCGCCTTTCCAGAATGATTGTGTATTATGTACTCTTGCACTACTTGGAAGTGTTAATGTTCCTGATGTTCCGAGAGCTTCATTGAATTTTACAAAAAAGCCTTGCATAGCCGGAATATATTTACTTCCGCCATTTGTTGCTGCTCCGTCCCATGAGTTTGTTCCGTCAACATAAGTTTTATAAGTTCCGGCTATATCGTCCCATACATAAATTGCATCATATAAATTTGCTCCGGCTGAATTTACCAAATCCCAATCTATTGCTGATGTGTATGGATTGGACACAAAATTCCAACCGTCATAATTGTTATAGCTTGAGCCGTTGGGGGCTGTTCCTCCTTGATCGGTGTAACTTAAAGTTAGATTGTCTCCGGCTGTTTTGGTATTTAACAAACCTACAAAATTTAAGGTTGTTTGAAAATTATTATACAAGTATCCGTTTCCTACTGTTAATGCTCCGGCGTTGTAATTTGTCCAACCTAATGTACTCCCTGCATCGTAGGTGCTTCCGGTCCAATAATCATCGTTTGTTTCATCGTAATAATATAAATATGTTGTATTAGGGAATACTGATACTGTTGCATCTGAAATTGGTGAACCTACCATGTGCCATGCTCTTCCGCCGGCGGCTAGTAATTGTTGGACAGTTACATCTATTCCCGAAGTGTTATTATGTATCAATGAACCTGTTCCTGAGGCATCTGATTGTATTACTAAGCCTGTGTTTCCGGCAGCATTTGTGATTATTCCTGAAACTGTCATTTCGCCATTAGGTGCTATTGTAACACTTGCCGAATTTTCAATTTCAATGTCATCGCACAATGCTATTGTTGTTCCATCGTCAATAACAGGATAATTGGGCATACCATTAGGTATTAGCACATTATCGGTTGCTGTTGGGATGGCTGTATTTGGTGTCCAGTTATTGAGTGTTTGCCAATCGCTACTTACTGATCCGTTCCAAGAAATTGGCACAACAACTGCTGCACTTTTTGAGGCTTGTAATGTGTTTCCGTAAGCTCCTTGATTTATTGTTCCTCCGTTTGGTGCGGGTTCATTACCAAAAGCATCGCCGTTTCCTGCATCAATTGCTGGTGAATCGTCGGTTGGGTCATTTGTCCATGTTCCTGAAGAGGCTGTTAATGGAGGCCATTCGCCGCCATTATATGATCCTGATGTGGATTTTATGTGAAAATCTGTACCTGCATTTACAAATAATGGGTCAGCTGTAATATCGTTTACACTCATTGGACCGGCATTGCCAACTGTTCCATTATAATCAAACAAATTTGTGTTTGTTGTGTAATATGTATTATAATCTGAAACGACAGCATTTCCTGGACTTATTAAAGCATAATAATCATCGCTTCCTGTTTTTGCAACAAATATATTGTTTTCTACTGTTGCACTTACATTTGCAACATATAAACCTGCTCCAGATTGGAATGGAGAACCTGTTTCATCTCCCGTTACAAGAACATCGTCAACCATCCAATATTCTAAAGCATCACAAGCTCCTCTAAATCTAATATACAAAGTATTACTTGTTTTAGTAATTCCTGTTGCTGAATAATTAATAAAAGTTGTATGATCGTTTTCAATATAAAATATTTGAATCCATGTTGAATTATCAAAACTATACTCACCATATAAATAATCTTGACCATTCATATTTGAAGCATCAGACCTTGCCCATGCAGAAACAGTTAAATTATCGTAATTAGTAACATCTACTGATGAGTAGGTAATAGAAGTATTTGTCGCATTTAGCAACTCTACCGAGTGAGTAGGAGAATGAGACAACGCATCTATATATACAGACCAACCAGAGCCAGCGAGCCAACCAGTATAAGAACCGCTTTCCCAATCTTCTGACCAAATTAAAACACCTGTTGCAGGATTGGAAGACCCTCCATTATCGTCAGCAGTATTATTTTTAATAATATTATTAGCACTTAAAACTTCAATACCATATTTAAAATTAGAATAAGCAAGATTGTTTGTAATCGTAAAAGGAGTTCCTGTTTCAACTTTAATACCAGAACCGCCAACAGAACCATAAGTTTTATTGTAAGAAATGGTAACATTATCACCTTGAGCATAAATATTGTCTATATCAGCACTATGAACAGTAAAACCTTTTAGCTGAACATAGTCAACAGTACTTAAATTAAAACCATAGCTATTTTCTGTTGCATCAACAATTACAGTTTCACCTGAATGATTTTGAATAATCAATGGGTTTGCAGCAGTTGGATTTAATCCGCTATTTAGAACTACTTCATCAGTATAAGTTCCGGCATAAACGTCAACTGTTTTTGTTCCGGCTAAATCACCGACATTAAAAGCAGTTGTTCCGTACCA
>JAFGVU010000176.1 GCA_016937855.1 Bacteroidales bacterium
AAATAATTTCAATCGGCATTTACCACTGTAGAAATAATATTACGTCCTCATGCAATCGGACTATATATTATTTCACATTGGTATTATTTGCTATTAGTAATGAAAAATACTATACACCAGGCAAATGATTAAAGGTAAACATATACACCAAGCGATTGATGGCTTTGTGTACGCGTTTGGGGTGGGAGGTGTAGTTATAAGCTGGTTGACGGCAATGTAAGCCATGCGGAGAAAAAACATTTCAATCTCCTTATATATGCGGAGAATAATTCGTATATTTGTCGCATAATATAGATACTGAACCAATGGCGAAATACATTTATCAATATAAAAACTGGCCAAATTTCACTTGGAATGAAGAGGAAATACAAGTAATACTTGGTAAAGTAAGACATTTACAAGGAAAAATCTTCGGACAAATAAATGCATTAGGTTTCTCTTTAAAAGAAGAAACCATGCTTTCAACATTAACTCTTGATGTACTCAAATCTTCAGAAATAGAAGGAGAAATACTCAATTATAACCAAGTTCGTTCATCTATTGCCAGAAAACTAGGTATTGAGTATGCAGGAATGGTTTATGCAGATAGATATGTTGATGGCGTTGTTGAAATGATGTTAGATGCAACACAAAACTACAAAAAACCAATTGATGAAGAACGACTATTTGGATGGCATGCCGCACTTTTTCCAACTGGTAGAAGTGGAATGAATAAAATCGAAACTGCATGTTATCGTAGTGGGGAAATGCAAGTCGTATCAGGTCCAATGGGAAAAGAAATAGTTCATTTTAAAGCTCCTCCACCAAGTCAAGTACAATATGAAATGAATGAATTTCTATTATGGTTAAATAAAGAAACTAAAATGGATTTAGTAATAAAGTCTGCTGTTGCACACTTCTGGTTTATAATAATTCATCCTTTTGACGATGGGAATGGGCGTATCGCAAGAGCTATTTCTGACTTTATGTTAGCTCATTCTGAAGAAAGTCCTCTGCGATTTTATAGTCTTTCTAATCAAATCTTACAAGAAAGAAAAGTTTATTATGATATATTACAAAGAGTTCAATTATCCGACGGGGACATAACTGAATGGCTAGTATGGTTTCTAAATTGTCTATACAGAGCTCTATTAAGCACCGAAGAAACAATAAAGAAAGTCCTTGTCAAAGCAGAATTCTGGGAACTTCATAAAAATACAGAATTGAATAGTCGACAAAGATTAATGCTCAATAAATTATTTGATGGTTTTGATGGTAAATTAAAATCATCTAAATGGGCAAAAATCACAAAATGTTCTTCAGATACTGCACTGAGAGATATAAAAGATTTAATAAATAAAGGCATTCTAAAACAAGAAAAATCAGGAGGTCGTAGCACTAATTACGAATTAAATGATTTTTAAAACACTGCCTCTAATAACATCTATATACCATGCGGAGATTTGAGCAGGTAATTCTGGTAGTAACATTTCCGAACCACCGCCAATTTTTTTAATTTACTCACCATTTAATTATTTTGACTTCGTCGAGCTCGTAAACTCGGTTCAATGGTGTTCTCCGAAAATAATCGGAGCAGGCTGTGATTTAAAAATTGGCTTTTATGATAAAAAATTAAAAATTATAAATCCTAGAATTTTTAATTCGGGACAAAACTGTAAATTTGGCTTCGCAGCTAATTTGACCGTGGTCTCCTCCGATAACTTTCGGAGTACTGTCACGCACGCTGCTTAGCTGCGACCCTTAGCGCCAAATCACCCGCTGCATATTGCATAATACTATCCATTACACTTCAGCAATCATACTCATTTCCTTACCAACAGGCAAATTGTTCTAAGTTTGATTTTTTTCTGTCCAAACCCTTGCTTTTTATAAAAAATCTTACTTAATTTGCTATCAGTAATAAAATACACTATACACCCGATAAATGATTAAAGGTAAACATAGACAGCAAGCGTTTGATGGCTTTGTGCACGCGTTTGGGGTGGGAGGTGTAGGTATAAGCTGGTTATGCGTCACCCTATGAACAACAGTGTTAATAATATAAAGTGATAGAATGGCAAAAACAAAAGAAGATAGAATTAAAACTGTTTATGGCGGAGGTGGTCACGTTGTAATATTAGGCGCTGGTGCTAGCATTGCTTCGACCTTAAGAAATCCTGAACCTAATGGCAAACGACTGCCTTCAATGGACAATTTTATTGACTATGTTGGACTTTCAGATATAGTAGACAGTCTTCCTGAAAAACTGAAAGCAAAAAATTTCGAGCAACTTTTTACTAACTTACATAATGATAACCCAAAATCAGATGTAATAATTGAAATCCAAAATCGAGTTTATTACTATTTCAAGGATATGAAATTGCCAGAGAATGAAGCGACCATATATGATTTCTTAGTTCTAGCACTTCGACCAAGAGATTTAATTGCAACATTTAATTGGGACCCGTTTTTATATCAGGCATTTTGTAGAAATGGTCATGTTGCAGATATGCCGTATTTATCATTTTTACACGGGTCTGTTTCTTTAGGTTATAGCAGAGAGGACAAAAAATGTGGTCCAGTTGGAATGCAAATGAGAAGAGATGGTGGTGTATTTGAGCCAATTCGTCTTTTATATCCTGTTGCACAAAAAAATTATTCAGAGGACGAATTTATCAACATGGAATGGGACAAAGTAAAAGCATGGCTTCACGAGGACAGCACAAAGCGAGTGACAGTATTTGGTTATAGTGCACCAGACACAGACATTGAAGCTATAAGTCTTATGAACACAGCTTGGGGAACTGCAAGTAAAAGAAATATGGAGCAGTTTGAAATCATAGATATAAGACCAGAAGAAGAGAGTGTAAAACGTTGGGGAAATTTTATTCATTCACACCACTATGACTACATAAATGACTATTTTAGTTCTTCGCTTGCAAATAATCCAAGACGAACATTTGAAAGTTACTTTCAACATAATTTACCTATGACATTTGCTGATGCTTTTAGTGAATCTAATCCTGTTCCTTGCGATATTAAGACATTACAAGAACTCTGGGATTGGCATAAACCATTAGTTGAAGCTGAAAATGAATGGAAACAAATTAACAAAAATCAAAAATAAAATGAAAAAATTAGCACTTAAAACATTAGTAATCTTTGTACTGGCTTTAGTGGGTATATTGATAACATCTTTCACGATTACCGATAATGAAAAGGATTGTGATGATGTGAAATCTTATGCGGATGATGCTTATTCGTATTTTAAGAAAGCATACAATGCAAGTTCCCTTGAGGATGCTCAATACTATGCAAAAAAAGGGATGAATGCAGCGTCTAGTGCAGAAGATGAAGCTGACGACAGCGATTGTGATTGTGATGATGCGGAAAGTGCCGCAAGCGACGCTTATTCATATGGTAAAAAAGCTTACAATTCTGACAATTTGTCTGATGCACAATACTATGCAAAAAAAGCTATGTACTCAGCATCAGAAATTTCAGATGAAGCTGAAGATTGCGAAAATGAATAAAGGGCGAACGCATAACAAGCGGTATATTTTATTGCCGAGACAGTGGGTATTTCAGCGTTTCTGCATCTAATAAACTTTTGTGTAACTTGACAGGAAAGTGCTTCGAAATCGGCAACAAAAACATACCGCCAATCCGTTATAAACAAGTGGAACAGCTAACGTGACCAAAATTAATACTGCATAAATCTTATGAAAACAAATTACATTATTCTATTATTGCTTATTTCTATCATTGCACTTAGCGGATGTGAAAAAGCAAGGTCTGAAACCAAAACGTCAAATGGAACTTTAATCTATTTACCACACTCTGACACTTGTGTAAATTGTGAGACATCATACATAATATTTGATGATAACCCGGCAGACTCAGTGCCAATATCTTCATCAAAAAAAATCCCAAGAAAGTATAGGGTTAAAGGCGGGTTAAGAGTAAAAGTCGTTTGGAAACCCGAAGACTTCATTACAGGCTATATTATGTATTCTAAAAATTGGTGCGGGCCAAAAACACTAATCAGAATAAAAATTTACGATTATGAATCTCTGTAGAATTCGTCATGTTTATATAAAATAAAGTGAAACAAATGAAAAAAATAATTCAAATATTTTCTGTACTATTGATAATAATTTTGACAACAAGTTGTGAAAAAGAAGTTGATATAAATAATCAAAATCTTAAAGGTAAATGGAAATCTAAATAATGTGGTCTTATTTATGATTTCTATTCAGACACAAGTATGTATCAAATATCTATCAGCACAAATGACACCATAAGATACAAATATACCACTTCCGAAGATGGACACTTATATTTAGATGCAGGTGATTATACAAACACGTACAATATTTACTTCAAAAACAATAGAAAGTTATTTGTCTCTGGAATATTCGGATACGATGTTGAAGGAGAAGAAGATCCATATTTTGAATTTACTAAAATGCTAATACAATAATAATAACTGAATATTTTGGAGAAGGGAAAACAAACAACCACCAGTTGGTAATAACAGCTATATACCATGCGGAGTTTAATGCGGGTAATTCTGGTAGTCGCTTTTCCGAACCACCGCCAAATTTTGTAATTTGGCTTTTCTAAAAATTTTTTAACCCGAACTTAGTACAAAAAATTATTCCAAAAAAAAAATTGGAGAAATTTATGGTATTAACCGGACTAGCATAAACGAATAGATCAAAAATTATAACTGTTAAGTGCCAAATAGATTTTAGCTGCGCTGAGCTCCACATCGTTACGGTTTTAATTCATCATGCGTATTAAAGCTCGTTCTTTAGTTTTGAACCACGACGATAAAACATTAGCTTAGTAAGGTACTCATTTTGAACCATACTGTGGATAGTTAAATTAATGTATTTTTTTTCATCAATTCTTAGTCCTTGTTTTTCGATACCTTCTTGGCTAAATCCAAGTCTTCTAGTAAAGTCTATGAGTTTAGTGTTGTTTTGTGAGGTTTTAACTTCGAGTCTGTTAAAATTTAGTTTTCTAAAAACATATTCTAAAAATTTAGATCCTGATTCTAACATAATGCCAAGATGTTGGTGTTTTTCTTGAATCCAGCAGTCTAATTCAGCTTTGTTATTGTTCCAATCAATGTTTTTTAAACCAATGAAACCAACAAACTCATCACTATGAAATATAAGGTAGATAATGTCGGATGGATTTTCCTGTGTTTCGGTGTATTGTTTGACTAATTCTTGAGTTTTTGCCAGAGTTATTGGCTCTTTGTAATGTGCAAACCATTGTCCCAGATAGTTGCGTTGTGTGCTAACTGCCTCAAATATTGACTTAGCATCTTCTTTTGTTAATAATCTTAATTTAAGATTTTCAGAGCAAAAAATTTCGGTTGATTGTTTCATAGTTAATTAAGTTTTGTTTTAAATTCATTATTAAATTTTTGCCAATCTCCACCATTTTTATGTAAATCTTGGGCAATAAATTCAAGATATCTTTCCAAAACACTCGCTGGAAAATATCCTTTAAGTGCAAATATAAGAGAAAAATCCTCACCAAAAAAAACTGTTGAGGGTAATCTTATTTCAGGTTGCAATAATGCAATAGTTATTTGATTCGGGTATCCGGGTACGTTTTGTTCATTAATAAATACATTGTTAAGTATTTTTAATGTATCTTGAGTGTCAAAATTTATTTTAACAGGATAAAAATTTTTGTTAATAAAGTCTGATATTATGGGATGACTAAAGCTTGAAGCTAGCATTATTTTACTTCCATTGTTAAAGTCAGAATTTATATATAAAAGTAGTTTTTTGGGCGCAGTATCCATTAGGGTCATTGCCTCATTAAAATCAATCCATTTTATAGAACCTTTGGTGTTCGTTAACGAATCAGGCATAAATGTGTCTATAAATCCTCTGTTGAAATCGGCATAATTGCAATTTTTGTTAATTCTTTCGGTAAAATAAATTAGTAAAGGCTCTATGCTTCTGACATCCATAAAGCCGGGAACGGGGCTGACATTGTTTTCGAAATCGATATAAACAATTGTTGGATAGGACATTCGTCCCCCCATTAATTCCTGTGCAAGTTGATGTGAAGAACGGCGACCGGTATTCAAATTGACATAAGTTTTACCTTTGTACTCGACTGTGTCAGTGCGCTCAGCATCAAATTTTACAGGATAAAAGTGCGTATTAATATATGCAGCTATTTGCGGATTACTAAATGTTTCGGCATCCATTTTTTTACACCATCCACACCAATCGGTGTACATGTCGAGTAAAATTGTCTTTGGATTTTCCTCGTGAAGCTTTATTGCCTCTTCAAATGTTAACCATTTAATAGGATTTTGACTGGGCTCAACGGTTTGAGAGCTAATTGTTAAACTAATACTTAATAGAATTGTAATTGAAAAAAACAGTTTCATAATTTATTTTGTTTATTTTAATACAAATTATTCGTTTAAATGTTTAAAAAAATGTAATTTTAAGGTTTTAAAAATAAAATTCAAAAGTAATAAGTTATGAGCGAAATTAAAAATTTAAATCCACAAAGAGTTTGGAAACACTTTTATTCCTTGACTCAGATTCCGAGACCATCCAAAAAAGAAGCCAAAGTAATTGAATTTATGAAGAATTTTGGCGAAAATCTTGGTCTTGAAACAATTGTAGATCATATTGGGAACGTAATTATTCGTAAACCTGCAACTCCTGGCATGGAGAATCGTATGGGTGTAATTTTTCAGGGTCATCTTGATATGGTACCTCAAAAAAATTCAGACAAAACTCACGATTTTGAAAAAGATCCAATCGAAGCATTTGTTGATGGCGATTGGGTAACTGCTAACGGTACAACTCTTGGTGCAGACAATGGTATGGGATGTGCTGCTGCGATGGCTGTTCTCGAGGCCGATGACCTTGTGCATGGTCCTGTAGAGGCTTTGTTTACTATTGACGAAGAGACCGGTATGACCGGCGCAAATGAACTAAAACCTGGGTTTCTTAAAGGCGATATTCTGATGAATCTTGACTCCGAAGATGAGGGAGAGCTTTATGTTGGATGTGCCGGTGGTGTTGATGTTAATGTTAGTATGGACTATCCTCAAATTGATGTTCCTGCTGGTTATACAGCATTTAAACTTGCTGTTACCGGTCTAAAAGGCGGACATAGTGGAATGGATATTAATATCGGAAGATCAAATTCAAATAAGTTATTATTTAGATTCTTAAATCATTGTATTTATCACTTCGATATTAAATTAAGCGAAGTTATGGGGGGTAGCCTTCGTAATGCAATTCCACGCGAGTCTTTTGCAACCGTCATGGTCCCCGAAAAAGAAGCAGCAGCTTTTGAAACTGAAGTAAAAAAGTTTGAAACAATTTTTGCCAAAGAATTTTCCGGAACAGAACCTGAATTGAAAATGTTTGCCGAAAAAACAAGTGCTCCTGCAAAAGTTATAGAAAAAGAAGCAATGGTGAAAATTATCAAGGCTACTTTTGCTTGTCCTCATGGTGTCGAAAGAATGAGTGATGCTATGCCGGGTCTTGTTGAAACTTCAAATAACCTTGCAATTGTAAAATGTATCGATGGTAAATATACCGTTAACTGTCTTGTACGTAGCTCTGTAGATTCTGCAAAAGAAGGTGCAATGTATAAAATTGGAACTACTTTCGATCTTATTGGAGCAAATGTGAGTTTTGATGGTGCATATCCAGGATGGAAACCTAATATGGATTCACCAATTTTAAAAACTATGCTGAAAACTTACGAAGGATTGTACGGCAAAACTCCTGAAATTAAAGCAATTCATGCAGGACTGGAATGTGGTCTGCTTGGTTCAGTTTATCCTAATTGGGATATGATTTCATTTGGACCAACAATCAGATATCCTCACTCTCCCGATGAAAAAGTTCACATTGCCTCAGTAGAGAAATTCTGGAACTATATTGTCGAAACTTTAAAGAATGTACCGATAAAATAATTGAATTTTTCATAAATTTGTGAAGTATCTATCGAAGAGGAGGGGCGTTTGTTCCTCCTTTTTTTATGAATCAATTGGAGTGCCGACAGGATTTATTTTCTTCGTTTTTCAAGAATCAAGAATATCTTTTTGAGAAACTAAATCGAGTTAAACATACCTTAAAATAACGTGAGTTCGATGTAAGAAAATCAAAAAACATTAAAATAAATTTGCAAAAATGCGAGGTTTTATTTATCTTTAACTTATTGACAATCAAAGACATAACAAATAAAAACCTCACATATGGATAGCAACAAAATTACTGAAATATTTTACATAATAGACGAATTTTGCAAAGAATTTGAAACAGCTAAGGCGGGCCATGTTTTACAAAAGGAAGTCTCTAAAAACACTCGAAATAGAAAATTCAAACTCAATGACAGTGAAGTTATGACAATTTTAGTGCTGTTTCATCTGGGAGGGCACCGATGTTTAAAACATTTTTATGTGAATTATGTACAAAAACATTTAACACGTGAGTTTCCCGAAACAGTATCATACAACAGGTTTGTTGAGTTACAGCAAAAAGCAATTATGCCTTTGTGTTGCTTCCTGCAGATGACTTGTTTGGGAAAATGTACAGGTATCTCTTTCATAGACTCAACGCCTTTACGGGTTTGCCATATTAAAAGAGAAAGACAAAATAAGGTTTTTAAAGGTATTGCTACCAAAGGACAGTGTTCTCTTGGTTGGTTTTTTGGATTAAAGCTCCACATAATAATCAATGACAAGGGCGAAATCTTGACATTTTTACTTACTCCAGGAAATGTAGATGACAGAGAACCACTTAAAAGCAAGAGATTCCACGAGAAAATATTTGGCAAATTGGTTGGAGACAAAGGCTATATCGGACAGGATTTGTTTGAAAACCTTTTCATTGATGGAATTCATCTGATTACCAAGATCAGAAAAAATATGAAAAATAGCTTAATGCACATTAGTGATAAAATTTTACTGAGAAAAAGAGCCCTTATTGAGTGTGTTAATGATGAACTGAAAAACATTTGCCAAATTGAGCACACAAGACATAGATCATTTGAAAACTTCCTCTCAAATCTTATTTCTGGCTTAATTGCATACTCATTTCTAGAGAAATAACCTTCTCTCAAAACGGATATAGTCGATACCGAAAGAGTAAAAATGATTGCCGCTTAGATCGAACTCACGTTAAAATAGTTTGCTTTACCCAATATAAATAGCAAAAGAACTAAATTTCTCGATGCCGGCAAAGATTAAATAATACGCTTTTATATATTTAGTTCATTATGTCGTTCTTATTCAATAACAAATTTTACTATGTTTATTCCTTGATGAGTATGTGCTTTTAGAAAATATATCCCTTTTGCTTCCTTACTTAAGTCAAGATCAACTTGTTTGTCATTTACCACCATTTGTTTTATTATGGTACCACTGACATCAGATATAATTATATTTTTAATGTCTATTCCCTCAATCGTTATTTTTCCTCTAGTTGGATTTGGATATATCTTTATTGGAGTATTATTTCTTTCTTTAATGCCGATGCCGGATATTGTGTAACATAAGGAGGTGTCAATGCAAGAGCCATTATCAATTATAACAGCATAGCTCCCATCAGTATTTGCAGTAAAACTTTGGTTGGTTTCGCCAGAAATAAAATTGCCATTATCATCACAATCAATCCATTGATAAATTGCCGAGTTTTCATCCGCTGTTAGCGTAATTCCGTCTGATGTCACTTCTATATTTACTGTATTTATGGTCAAATCTAGAGTTACAATACTATCACAGCCTGCTACATTTGTAAATATATGCGTTGGAGTTGCTGAGGAAGTATATGTTTCTCCATACCAATCAAAACTATCACATGCAATTGCGGTAGTGTCGCCAGTATTGCTATAATTTATGGTCAAATCTAAAGTTACAATACTATCACAGCC
>JAFGVU010000028.1 GCA_016937855.1 Bacteroidales bacterium
CGCTTTCAGCGCTCAGGATTGGGATTGTATTTGTTCAACAGCAGGCTGTCGCCTACTGTTGAAGTAATTTCGCGCTTTCAGCGCTTGTTTAAAGAATGTACTTTTCTTAATTGAAGTGCTTTTTAATAGAATTTTGGTGTTTAACATACTGTTTAAGACTAGCTTTATGTTGATTGAGTTCTGATCGCTTTAATTGAATTGAGCTCTGAAAGAGCGAAATTATTTCAACCCGATCCGATGGCTATCGGATTCGCTTCGGGTTGAATGGCTATACTTTGGTGTTGAGCCCTGAAAGGGCGGTTTTAGAATTTAAAAAAGCATTCCTGCAAAATTAAGACTTTACATTGCCTGCTAAATTCGGACTTTGATTCTAGATGTGTTTGGCAATGTAAACGTCGGCGCAAAAAACCAAAATAGTCATTACTAATTCCGCGATTTCAGCGCTTGTATAAGCGTTTGCACCATTGATTACCCAATACAAAATTTTACGGATTACAAAATAAAATAACTACTTTAAATTTTCGTAGTACCACTTAATCGCTTCTTTTAATCCTGTGTGCACGTCATACTCGGGGGCATAATTTAGTAATTCTTTTGCTTTTTTTATTGATGCAAGAGAGTCTTTAATATCACCTGTTCTCACTGGTCCATAAATAGGTTTTATTTCGGCAATTTTTGGGTCAAATTCCGATAAGCCTTTTATTAATTCATTTGTGAGATCATTTAAGCTGTTGTTTTCTCCGTATGCAACATTAAAAACGGTGTTAACAGCTTGTGGGTTCTGTGTTGTTGCTGCCAGTTCATTCGCCTGAACAACATTTGCAATGTATGTAAAGTCGCGAGATTGTGTGCCGTCTCCATGAATTAATGGAGCTTCATGTTTAATTAAAGCTTTAATAAATTTAGGAAAAACAGCAGCGTATGCTCCGTCAGGATCCTGATTTTTGCCAAAGACATTAAAATACCTGAGTCCTATGGTTTCGATGCCATATAAATCGCTAAAAACTTTAGCATAAAGCTCATTAACGTATTTTGTTATTGCATAGGGCGAAAGCGGATTTCCGATTATTTCTTCTACTTTAGGCAGATTTGTTGAGTCTCCGTAGGTTGATGAACTAGCAGCATAAACAAATCGTTTTACTTTGTTGTCTCTTGCAGCAGTAAGGATATTTAAAAAACCGTCAATATTTACGGAGTTTGTCGTTATTGGGTCGTTAATTGAGCGAGGCACTGACCCCAAAGCTGCTTGATGCAGTACAATATCTATATCTTCGCAGGCTTGTTGGCAAGTACTAAAATTTCTGATATCTCCTTCAATAAAATGAAAATTGTCGAGTGAAAGAAAAGGCTCGATATTTTTCATTTTTCCTGTTGCGAGGTTATCGAGACAAATAACTTTATTGTTTTGCTTTACAAGCTTCTCAATAATATTGGAACCGATGAAGCCAGCTCCACCGGTTACCAATACGTTTGAGTTTGTAATTGTCTTGTTTTCTGTACTATTTAGCATAATTTACTGAGCGTGTTTCGCGAATAACAGTAATTTTTACTTGTCCCGGATATGTCATTTCATCCTGAACTTTTTTGGCAATTTCGTAGCTTAATTTTTCCGATTCGGCATCTGTTACCTTTTCGCTACCAACAATAACTCTAAGTTCTCTACCAGCTTGAATAGCATAAGTTTTAAGAACACCCGGATAAGATAAAGCTAAAGCTTCGAGTTCTTTTAATCGTTTTATGTACGACTCAACAATTTCGCGTCTTGCACCTGGTCTTGCACCGGAGATTGCGTCACAAACCTGAACAATTGGAGAAATAAGGCTTGTCATCTCAACTTCGTCGTGGTGAGCACCAATAGCATTACAAATTTCTGGTTTTTCCTTGTATTTTTCAGCGAGTTTCATGCCGTAAACTGCGTGTGGCAATTCTGGTTCTTCGTCCGATACTTTGCCAATATCGTGTAAAAGACCGGCTCGTTTTGCGAGTTTAGTATTTAAGCCTAATTCTGCTGCCATGATAGCCGACAAATTAGCTACTTCGCGCGAGTGTTGCAGTAGGTTTTGTCCGTATGATGAACGGTATTTCATTTTACCTATTAATCGAATTAACTCTGGGTGTAAACCATGAATGCCTAAATCTATTGTTGTACGTTTACCAACTTCTACAATTTCTTCTTCGATTTGTTTTCGAGTTTTGTTTACAACCTCTTCGATTCTAGCAGGGTGAATTCTACCATCAGTTACCAATTGATGAAGTGATAATCGGGCAATTTCTCTGCGTACCGGGTCAAATGCTGACAATAGAATTGCTTCTGGAGTGTCGTCAACAACGATCTCTACTCCTGTGGCAGCTTCTAATGCACGAATATTACGTCCTTCTCGTCCAATAATTCGACCTTTTAGCTCATCGCTTTCGATGTGGAAAACTGTAACAGCATTTTCTATTGCAGTTTCTGTAGCCACTCTTTGTATTGTTTCCAAAACAACCTTTTTTGCCTCTTTATTTGCAGTCATTTTGGCTTCGTCAATAATTTCATTTATCAAGCCAACAGATTCTGATCTTGCTTGTTCTTCTAACGAACCAATTAGTTCTTTTTTTGCTTCTTCTGCTGATAATCCTGAAATAGTTTCAAGTTTAGTTATTTCCTCTTTTATAAGTTTGTCAAGCTCTTCGTTACGTTTTTCAACATGTTCTAGTTGCTTGTCAAGATTTTCTCTGATTATTTCAACCTCTCTTTTTAACCTTTGAGTTTCCTCTGCTTTCTGATTAATCGATGTTTCTCTTTGTTTAATGCGATTTTCAGCCGCCAAAATCTTTTGGTTGCGTTCATTACTTTGTTTTTCGTGTTCTGATTTTAATTGTAAAAATCGCTCTTTTGCTTGGAGCTCTTTTTCTTTTCTAACGACTTCTGCTTCTGCAATACCTTCGCTAATAGTTTTCTTCTTCTTTTTTGTAAGGGCAACGTCCCACAAAAAGTAAGATACTACTCCACCGCCTAAAAAGGCTGCCACCATGATTATTATCTCTATTGTATCCATATATTTAATTAATTAAAAAAAAATAAAAAATGCCCGTATTTAATTCTTTAATGTTAAGGAAACCCCTGTATGAACATGGGCGGGACGGCCAATAAATATCCGACTTCCAATGATTGCTAGTGCAATTTAACTCTGCGAACAGAATTAATTAAGGCCTGTCGTCCAAAAACTGAGCTTTGTCCCAATTTTGTTAGTGTTGAGTTTCACAACTTCTAAAGAATCAATACGGGCAATATGTTAATTACCTATTATATTTTAAAGAACGTTTACTCTTTTGTTATCGCTTCCTCAAGCGAAAAATTTAGTTTTTTAATTTCGTTAATAATTGGTGCAACATCCTCTTTTTCTTCGTTTTCCATCATCTTAACAACAAATGTCATAACTGTCATAGCAAGGTAATCTTGGTCATCCTTATTCTTAAATCCCTGCTTTTTGTATGCCATTATAGAGTCGTTAATTGATTGCGAAGCTTTACGTACCAACTCCTCACGTTTACTGTCGCCACGTTTGATACTTATTGGATAAGCACGTTCTGCAATGTTTATATGTATTATTAACTTGTCGTCCATTTACACTATTTATTCAAAAGAGCAATGCAATTATCAATTTCCCGTATTATTTTGTTTAATTTAAGCTTGGCTTCACTATCTTCAATGTCACTATTAATTGCTTTTGCCAATTTTAAATTCTCATATTTCCTTTCAATTTCCTGATATTTGTTTTGTTGTATATTTAGTTCTTCATTTAAATTTTCTACCTCTTTTGATAATTCATTGTTAATTTCCTTTTCCTTATTATATAACAAAATAATTTGCTGAATGTTGCCTTTTAATGTGTCTAATATCTTGTTATATTCTTCGTTCATTAATTTGAATTATCTAAGTACAAAAATAAAGCATTTTTTTTTCAAAAGCAATATTAAGATGTTAGATTTGCAAAATAATTGAAAATAAACAATGAATTTGAAATACATAGTTTCTGTTTTAGCTGGTATCAGTGTGTTTTGTGTAGCATTTGGGCAGATTGAAAATTACAAACAATATTTTGTTAGTCCACTCAAGATCGAGACTTCTCTTTCGGGTAATTTTGGCGAACCTCGTAGCGCCCATTTTCACACAGGGCTCGATTATCGCACTTATGCTGATGGTAAGGATGTGGTGGCAATTGCCGACGGATATGTGTCACGAGTATTAGTTTCTCCATGGGGATATGGCTTGGCTCTTTACGTTAATCATCCAAATAATTATACATCAGTTTATGCTCATTTAAGTGAATTTAATCCCGAAATTGCAAGTTTTGTTAAAAAAGTACAATACGAATCTCAATCTTTTGCAATTGACACTGTATTGTCACCCGAAATGTTTGTTTTCCAACGTGGACAAACCATGGCGTATAGTGGAAATACCGGTTTTTCCGAAGGACCTCATTTGCACTTCGAAATTCGCGAAACTGATACAGAGTATCCTGTCAATCCTCTGGAAAATATTTATCATGTAGATGATGATATTGCTCCGGAAATCTCATTTTTATATGTTTACCCGTTATCTGATATCTCTACTATTGATGGTAAATCATTAACAAAAAAAGTAAAACTAACAAAAGACTCGGATGGTAATTATAATCCCTCTGTTAATTTAAAAGCCGGCGGACTAATTGGAATCGGATTAGCTTATGTCGATAGAATGAATGGAACCTCCAATAGATATGGCGCAAAGTCGGTTAAATTATTTGTTGATGATGAACTTGTTTATTATTCTGTTGTTGAAAAACTCGATTTTGAAAAGCAGAGATGCAAAAATAGTATGTTCGATTACAATGCTTATCTTAACGATGATTTGCATGTGCACAAGTTGTTTGTCGAACCTAACAATGATGCAAAGCTTTTCCAAAAGTTAATTAACGACGGGATGTTTTATGTTCCTGAAAATACTAACGCTAAAATAAAAATCGAGATTGCTGATTATTGCGAAAATAAGTCTGTAGTCGAGTTTTATGTGGATGGAGGAAAGGTCGATTACAATAAGATTGATCTCAAGACTCAAAAAATAAGCTGGGATAAAAATAGTTTTTTTATTACCGAAGAGTGTAGGTTAGAGATTGATTCTGCTGTTTTGTTTTATGATGCTGAAATTGATTTTGTTAAAATTAAGGACGGGAAATACTCTTCTGTTTACAAAATTGGCGAGGAAAATATCGCGATTAAAAATGATTTTAAAATTAGTTTTTATGTAAATGAAAAATATCATCAATTGATTGATAAAATGTTTGTAGTCCGCGAAAGAGAGGGGAAGTTCAGATATATTAAACCGGAACTTGAGGGGGCTTATATTTCTGCTGAATCATCTTATTTTGGACAATTCTACTTGTGGATGGATACAATTGCCCCTAAAATTACTCCGATAAATATTGCGAATAACAAAAATATGAAGAATGCAAAGTTCGTTGAGTTTAAAATCGAAGATGATTTTTCCGGTATTTCTGATTATGATATATACATCAACGACAAATGGGTTTTAGCTGAATATGAGCCACGCAAAAGTAGAATAAGGTACTATTTTGACGAAATGATGCCAACATCAGAAACATACTCCATTAAGACAGTGGTTAAAGATAATTGCAATAATATTGAGGTTTTTGAAACAGAATTTCGATATTAAGATTTGGCTAAATATGTCTTGTTTATTTCCTAAAAAAGTAAGTACTTTACAAGTTAAAATTTTTGTAAATGAGTAATACCGATAATATAAGTCTCAGGGGGGTAAGGGTTCATAATCTTAAAAATATTGATGTTGAGATTCCTCATGGTAAATTAGTTGTTATTACTGGTTTGTCGGGGTCAGGAAAATCTTCACTTGCGTTTGATACTCTGTTTGCCGAAGGTCAGCGCAGGTATGTTGAAAGCTTGTCGTCTTATGCACGACAATTTTTAGGGCGAATGAATAAGCCGGAAGTCGATTTTATTGATGGTATTCCGCCTGCAATTGCAATACAGCAAAAAGTAAATACCCGAAATCCGAGATCAACTGTTGGCACATCAACTGAGGTATATGAGTATTTAAAGCTGCTTTATGCAAGAATTGGTAAAACATTTTCGCCAATTTCGGGTAAAGAGGTTAAAAGACATAGCGTACAGGATGTTGTTCAAACAATTTTGAATTTTGCAGATGGAACAAAAGTAGTCATCTGTTTTAATTATGTTTTTAACACTGTCCAGCAAAAAATTGAGCAGCTTGAACTTATCCAAAAGC
Source organism: Bacteroidales bacterium (assembly GCA_016937855.1). Lineage (GTDB taxonomy): Bacteria > Bacteroidota > Bacteroidia > Bacteroidales > ML635J-15 > Bact-19. The sequence goes on from JAFGVU010000028.1 coordinate 6,287, forward strand.
AAGGGTATAATCGAGTGGTTTGCGAGCAGGAATTGTATAAACTTGACGATCTTAAAAAACAGCCTGAATTGATGAAATTCGATTCAATTCGCATTGTTCTTGACAGAATCGTTGTGAAACATGACGAAGACCAGCTTGGACGTGTCTCCGATTCAGTTCAAACCGCTTTTTACGAAGGGAGAGGAGAGTGCTGCATAATGCAAATCGAGGACGAAAATAAAAATAGTCAAACTTTCTCGAATCGATTCGAAGCAGATGGAATCGAATTTGAAATTCCAACCGAACACATGTTTAGTTTCAATAATCCTATTGGTGCTTGTCCTGTCTGCGAAGGTTTTGGGAAAGTTCTGGGTGTTGACGAAGATTTGGTTGTCCCAAATAAAAGCCTGAGTTTATACGATGATGCTGTTGCATGTTGGAAAGGCGATGTGATGCAGGAGTGGAAAAAAGACTTTATCCGTAAATCTGCGAAGTTCAACTTCCCAATACACAGGGAATATCATAAGTTGACGCAGGAAGAGAAAGATTTATTGTGGTTTGGTAATGATAGTCTTAGCGGAATTAATGATTTTTTCAATTATCTGGAAACAAAGAAGCAAAAGATTCAGTACCGAGTAATGATTTCTCGATATCGTGGAAAAACAACTTGTCCCGAATGCAAAGGAAAAAGATTAAAGAAAGAATCGTTTTATGTGAAAATTAATGATAAATCTATTGGCGATTTGATAGATATCTCAATTGTTGAATTAAAATCACATTTCGATAATCTGAAATTAAAAAAATATGAAGAAAATGTTGCATCACGTTTGCTTGAAGAGATAAAAGTACGTCTTAATTCGATAATTGATGTTGGTTTGGGTTATTTAACATTAAATCGATTGTCGTCAACCTTGTCGGGAGGAGAGTCGCAACGTATAAATCTGGCAACAATTTTTGGCTCAGGCTTGGTCGGTTCACTATATATTTTAGATGAACCGAGCATTGGATTGCATCCAAAGGATACAGAAAATCTTATTAAGGTACTAAAGAGTCTTCGCGATCGTGATAATACTGTTGTTGTTGTTGAGCATGACGAGGAGATAATGAGAGCTGCAGATTATATTATTGATATAGGTCCAAAAGCTGGTAATTTTGGTGGTGAAATAGTTTTTGCAGGAACACCAGTGCAGATAATGAAAGATTGTGATAGTTTAACTGCTCAATATCTTAATTCTAAATTAACTACCTGGGATTCTTATCAAAGATTAAAGTGGAAAAATTTTATCGAGATAAAAGGAGGCAGACAGTTTAATCTAAAAAACATAGATGTTAAATTTCCCCTTGGTGTTGCAACTGTCGTTACCGGAGTTAGTGGCTCAGGCAAAACCAGTCTCGTTAAAACAATTCTTTTTCCGGCATTAAAAAAGATTTTAGGACAGTATGCCGATAAGACAGGAGAGCATGACTCAATATCTGGCGATATTCATTTAATTAGCGATATTGAATATGTCGATCAAAATCCTATTGGTAAATCATCGAGGTCAAATCCTGCAACGTACATAAAGGCATACGATGAAATCAGAAAGTTGTTCGCCGACCAAAAGCATGCTAAGGCTAATGGATATAAGCCTTCTCATTTTTCGTTCAATGTTCCGGGCGGAAGATGTGAAACTTGTCAGGGAGAGGGAGAAATTACTGTAGAAATGCAGTTTATGGCTGATGTTCATTTGGTTTGTGAAGATTGTGGAGGCAAAAGATTTAAAGATGATATTTTAGATGTTCACTACTTGGATAAAAGTATCTCGGATATCCTAAGTATGCCAATAAGTGAAGCGGTAGCGTTTTTTGATAACGGAAAAGGTAAAACGGAGAAGAAAATAGCATCTTTGCTTCAAAATTATCTCGATGTTGGGTTGGGATATGTTCAACTAGGACAATCGTCTAATACATTGAGCGGTGGCGAAAGCCAAAGAATTAAACTTGCAAGCTTTTTAAGCAAGGAAAAAATGTCGCCAATGGTATTTGTGTTCGATGAACCAACAACAGGTTTGCATTTTCATGATATCCGCAAACTATTAGAGAGTTTCGATAAAATTAGGGATAAAGGACACACTTTGATAATTATTGAACATAATCCGGAAGTAATAAAATTTGCCGATTGGATAATTGATTTAGGTCCTGAAGGTGGTGCCAATGGAGGATATGTGTTGTTCGAAGGAACACCGGAGGATATCGCTAAAAGTAGTAAGTCGGTAACCGGAAATTATATTGTAGGTCTGTAAGTCTGGGAAAAGATTTGTTTTATTCTTTACGGCTTATAATTTCGGATAAAATAAAGCATAGAGAAATAAACGAATAACCTATTTTTCAGGATCAATTTTAATGATAGATCTGTTTCTAAAAAACATTTTTTCGGCTTTGATCAGTTTTGCAACTTTTGTTCTTATCCAAAAAGACATCATGATATTGGTCATTCCAAAAACTAGCATTATAATCCCAAAATAAACTGTTATGCCTTTGGCTGCCTCAAAAGGATTTAAAGCCATTATTGTTCCGGCAATAATCATTAAAATGGAAAAGCCCAAAAAGACTTTTGCAGTGGTTGTAAGAGGTTGAAAATTTAAACTCATTATTAACTGAGTAATTCCCCCAAATATCAAAGTTATTCCTAAAACAATGATAAAAATATCGATAAAGATAGTTGGGAAAATCGCAAGTATTGCACCTAATATAATAATTGCCGATGAACCTACTATTCCTGCTATCTGAATGAATTTCTTTTCGCTTTTATTTTTCAACCTTAGAATTAGAAAGATTAATCCGTTTAATCCGATTAATATGCCAATTGCTAATACAACTGTTTTTAAAAAATCTTCAGGAATTGCAATCGAGGTTATTCCAAAAGCAAGTGAGAATAAACCCATATAGAGAATAATATTTGCTGGTAATTTAGTTTTCTGCATTTGTTATAAAATTTGATTATTCATTTTAACAAAAATAGTAAAAAAATCATTCTTATAAAAATATATCTTCTTCAAAGAAACAACTGTCGCCGTAGCTTAAAAATCGGAAATTGTTATTTAAAGCAAATTTGTATGCATCTTTCCACTGTGATCCAATAAACGCTGCAAGTAGTAGCAGTAGTGTCGATTTAGGCTGATGGAAATTGGTGATTAGTCTGTTTGTTAAAACAAATTTGTAACCTGGAACTATCATTATTTGAGTTGCACAGTTTAAACTTTCGTAATTGTTACTCTGCATCCAATTATATAGATTCTCGATGATTTTGGGAGCTATACTTTTTAAGTTTATTTTATGTTCGTCATAAGCTTCCCATTGGTTAATGCTAAAATTATTGCTCGAATATTGGGGATTGTGCCATACCTTGCAAGCAACTATAAAAAGGCTTTCAAGTGTGCGAACCGAGGTTGTTCCAACAACTGTTATATTTCCGAAGTTCTCGATAATATTTTTTATGTTTTGCTGACTGATAATAAAGTGTTCGGTGTGCATCTCATGTTCAATAGCATTGTCTGTTTTTACCGGATGAAATGTTCCGGCTCCAACATGCAGCGTGACGAAGTCAGTCTTGATATTCTTGGCGCTTAAATCATCAAAAACTCGATTAGTGAAGTGTAAACCTGCGGTTGGCGCTGCAACCGATCCTTCAGGTTGGCTGTAAACTGTTTGATATCTTTTTTTATCTTCTTCTTCCGACTCTCTGTTTAAATAGGGGGGAATGGGGATATTACCACTGTTATCCAGGATGTCTGAGAAGTGAATATTCTCATTGTCCCATTCAAATAATATTTCAAATGCATTCCCTAGCTGATTTAACCTCGATATAGATATTGTTGTGTTAATGTGTCTTATCTCGATGGATTTTTTTAATTTGCCGGATTTCCATTTTTTACTGTTTCCTACCAGACATTTCCATGTGCAAGATTGATTAGCAGATAGTGCCATTGTATAATCAATTGGAGTAACCGGCTCCAGACAAAATATCTCTATTATTGCTCCGGTTTCTTTAGTAAAATGCATTCGGGCATTGATTACTTTTGTATTGTTAAATATTATTAAGCTTTCTGGCGGAATGTGTTTTGAAATATTGTAAAATTTATCCTTCGAAAAATGGTTTTGCTGCTTTAATAATAAATTGGAATGATCTCTTTCTTGCAAAGGATATTTGGCAATGCGATCATCAGGTAAATTATAATTGTAATCGTTTATGTTTATATTTTGATATGCCTTCATTTTTTTAATTAACTTTGTGCAAAAGTAAAAAAAATAGACAAATGGAATTAAACATAGGCGATAAAGTGCGGTTTTTAAACGATGTTGGAGGTGGTAAGGTAATAAAACTGTTGCCAAAGAATATGGTTTTGGTGCAAGACCCCGATGATTTTGAATATCCTTATCCTGCACATGAGCTTGTGCTTGTTGAAAAAGCAGTTCAAGTGCAAAAAAAATCATTCCCCGATAATCTCTACGACGAACCACAAAAGATTATTAAATCTCCCAAAAAAGACGAAAATGTTAAACTAAAGATAAAAAGTGATTCTATTACGGAGCTAGTCTTTGCTTTTCTTAGAAAAAAAGATGATAATTTCGATGGTTTTGAATCATATCTAATTAATGATTCGAATTTTTATCTGTTTTATCATGTTGTGTTGAGAGGAGATAATGGCTTTACAAAACTCGATGCCGAAGTATTAGAGCCAAATACAAAAATTATGGTTAGCGAAATTAGTCGGGAGCAGATTAATTTGTCTAAAGAAATTATTATTCAGGTTTTGTTTTACGACCATCCATACGAAACCTTGCACAATATGATGGAAAGAAGAATTAAGATTGTTCCGCTAAAATTTTTTCAAGAGCATGTTTTTATTAAAAATGAATTTTTCCCTGAAAATGCTTACGTTTTTGAATTATTAAAAGAAAAACCCGGATTGGGTGAGTCGATAAGAACTGAAAAAGAATTTGAAAACAATTTGTTGCTTAAAGATATTGATGATGAAGAAGACTTGTCGCAAAAGTTTAAAGCTAGAAAAAAGCCCGAAATTATAGAAGTTGACCTCCATATAAATCAGTTGGTTGATTCTGTTATTGGAATGACTAATGCAGATATTCTTAAAACTCAATTAGATGTTTTTCATAAAACAATTACTGATGCAATTCTACAAAAAGCCGGGAGGGTAATTTTGATTCATGGTATTGGTAATGGAACACTAAAAGAAGCTTTGCGGGAATCTTTAACAAAACAGTATAAATTACGTTTCGAGGATGCTTCTTTCAAAGAATATGGTTTTGGCGCTACAGAAGTATTTTTGTAGATTTTAGTTTCTTTTGTCTAGCATTTTAAATTTGTATTCTTTTGTAATTACACTCATAATTTGTTTTAGATGACATATTTTCACTCTAGCATTTAGTAATTATACTCAACCGGGATACGGCTTATATTACAAAATTCTATGGCGGTGAGTATAAATTATTGTATTTTGTTATATGGTGCACAATAGTTTTATTTACCATTTTTATAAATATCCCCAAATCCGGTCAAAATATCCCGATATATCTTCAAATGTTTAGGGATATTTCTACTCAAAATTTTTATAAACTGTGACCGAAGCTTAGATCGAACCCATGTTATTAAATGATTCATTTCGGTATAGCCCTTTATAAATCAGGAAAAACATTGTTTTATGCTATCAAAATAATTTTAGTAATGAGAATTTTATTCCAAAAAATAGCGTAATATTTGGAGTATAGGTATTAAAAATGGCGTAAAATTTGGAGTAAAGGTTAAAAAAATGGCGTAAAATTTGGAATAAGCTTTAAGATTTTGTATTTTTGTGGTATATTTTTAGAAGTATGAAAAGCAGGTTTCTTTCGAATGATATTACAAAGGACAGATACGGGAATTATGGTCGTATTATTGTTCTAACCGGAGCAAGGCAAACGGGAAAGACAACTCTGGCTCGAGAAGTTATGCCTAACTTTTCCTATATTTCTATAGATGATCCCGTTTTAGTTGAGCATTTAAAAACTTTGACTGCTGCTCAGTGGAGTGATTTATATCCTAGAGCAATTTTGGATGAGATACAAAAAGAGCCTTTGATAATCAGGAGTATTAAGTCGGTGTTTGATCAGTTTAAAAAAACCAAATATGTTTTATTGGGGTCATCACAGTTATTGTTGATGAATAGAATACGTGAGTCTTTGGCAGGTCGTTGCTTGATTTTTGAGCTATTTCCGTTGACTTTGCCCGAAATACTGACAAATAGCTTTAACTCTCATATTGAGCTTTCCTATTTTCAGAACTTATTAGTGACTAGTAATATTATGTCGGAGCCTTCTATTCTGTTTAACAGTAAGCATCCTCAAAGAATAGCAGAGTTTAATACATATTTGAAATTTGGAGGAATGCCTGCTTTGTATGGCGAGTTAACTGATGATAATGAGAAACAAGTTTGGTTAAGGAATTATGTTAAAACCTATTTGGAACGAGACATTAGAGAGTTAGCAGATATCCGTAATTTCGAGCCATTTGGTAAACTATTGCGAATATTGTCGCTAAATACAGGACAACTAATAAATCATTCTCGACTTGCAGCCGAGATAGGAGTTAGTTCTAAAACAGTGCAAAGGTTTATTGAGTACATGCTAATTAGCTATCAGATAATATCTTTACCTCCGTGGACTCGTAATTACGAAAAACGATTGGTAAAGTCACCTAAGATTCATTTTCTGGATCCGGGTGTAATGCGAGCTGTTAGTCAGAAAAAGGATGGTTTGAGCGGAAATGAGTTTGAGTCTGCAATTGTTTCAGAAATTTATAAACAAGCAAAAGCTATAAATGCAGATTTGCATTTTTATCATCTAAGAACTTTTGATGGTCGTGAAGTTGATCTAATAATCGAATCATCAGAAGGTTATATTGTTATTGAAATAAAACAGTCAAAAGTCGTACGTAATACTGATGCTAAGCACCTTAGAGATATAGAATCAATATTAGATAAGCCTGTATTGCATAAATTTATTTTGTCTAATGATTATGCTAATAAGGAACTTGATGGAAATGTTACTGCAATATCTGCGGTACAGTTTCTTACTTAATTACTTTTGTGCACTAATTTTATATTTCTATATTTTTATTTTTAATTTAATGCTTTGAGCAATTCTAAGTGCTGTAGTAAATGTGCTTAAATCAGTAAAAAGATTTCCATTTTTTCCGGCATAATGACCATGTCCAATTGGGTTTAAAGTATATTCGTCCATTAGATTTTTAGGATCAATAGTTACTGCATAAACCAGTGATGGCTGTAACGAATTTTTATATTCTTTTTCATCAGGATATTTTGCGTTGTTCCAATAATTATTACTATCCCATGCTTGATTTATTTCCATTACTATTCTAAATTTTCCATCAATTTTGGCATTTGATTTTGTTTTAAGAATAAAATCATTGCTCGGAGTTGCACCTGTATAAGCGTCAGTGATTGGGTTGTTTTTGTTTGGAATTATCGCACTTTGAGAGTGTTTGTGAATAAAATATGGGAGAGTCGCTTTATACATTTTTTGTCCTGCTTGCCATTGCCCTGTACTGGCATCACCAAACCTAAATATCCCTGTGGCAACCGATTGTGTTACAAATAGTTCCTGAACAAACTGTTCGTTCATGTCTTCAATCCAAATTGCAAATGATGGATTGTTGTGTCCTTTACCACTCGTAAATTCTATTTCGATTTCATATCCTGTTGCAGAAGAATTTTTTACAATTATTTCTTTTTCCTCTGCATTTTTTTTCTTTTTACAAGGAGTGTCGCTTTGAGTCGAAAAATTGCTTATAGTCAAAATTGATATCAATATTATTGCTAATGTTTTCATAATCTGTGAAATATTTTGGTTAAAAATCAACTATTATACCTAATGTTGGAACAACTGTTCCGCTTCCTTCCGAAGGAATTCTTCTTAATACATAATTTGAAGGATTTTCGGGATCTATTTGTACATTGCCATCTGTATCGGTATTTATATATAAGTCTTGAGTTTGTGATTTAAAATTATATGCATTTTGAATGTCAATATAAAGTTTTAGTGAAGCTTTTTCAAAATAGAATGTTTTATCTACTCTAAAGTCGAGTTGATGGAACGGTTTAAATCTAAGTTCGTTAAGCATGCTGTAATCAAAGTATGGCTGTCCTCTCAAATTCCAAGCACTTATGTTTGAGGATAGTGCTAAGTCGTATGGAGTGTAAGGCAGGCCACCTGCATATCTCCATTTAATTCCAACAAACCAATCGTTTTTGAATTTTTTAGTTGTTGTAATTGTAAAAATATGTCGGTTGTCCCATGATGTTGAAACATATTCTCCATCCAGATTTTTGAATTCACTAACAGCAAAAGTATATGAAGCAGTTACATTTAAATCGTTTTTAAATCTATTTTGGGATAGAACTTCAAAGCCATAAGCATGTCCCTGTCCTGAACTGATAATTTCTTCATCACCCACAACACCAAAATCAACAGGTTTAAACGATAAAACTAATGAGTCTTTAACTGAAAACGGATATTTGTCGTACAGCTTGTAGAATCCTTCGACACTAATTATCGATCTATTCCCGGGACGATAAGTAAAACCTGCAATCAGGTGGTCTGATTGAATATATTTAATATCGTTGCTCTTGTTTACTAAAGTTCCGTTTGAATCTCTATAACCTAAACTTGTATATGTTGGCAATAAATAGTATCGACCAGTATTCATATTTATGCTCCATTTGTCGGTTAAGTCGAAAGATGCCGAAAATCTTGGCGAAAATTGTTCTAATGGATTTGCCATCGAGTTGGAGTATTCGTTACCGTCAAATCTTACACCTAATGATAAACTTAGCCTATTGCCAACAAATGATTTAGAAATTTGCCCAAATGCTCCGTATTTAAACATATCGAGGTTAGATTCATACTCTATTTCTTGTGGACCAAATATGGTAAATAAATTTAGATATGTGCTATTGTAATATCTCGCATATTCAAAGTTTGCTCCATAGTTAATTCTAAAGTTATTGTCAGTTTTAAAGAAATCTTCTACTCTAAATTTATTCTCAGCTTCAAAAGAGCTGTAATTGTTTTGTAAATTAGCATCGTCAATTATGTTGTTGTAATATTTATAATACCGGTTGTTTAGCATGTTTCGGCTTAGGACAAAAGTTGTAAAGCCTTTATCTCTAAATTGTTTATACACAGAGCCCAGAGTGTATGTCCACTGTTCCGATTCGCTTAAATAACCCAGCAAATATGATTGAAACTCTGTCGGATTTTCAATATCTCTGTCCAAGACATTGATGTCGTAGGCTCCAAGTCCAATAATGGTAAGTTCACTTCGATCACTAATTTTTGTTTTAACTTTAAACTGCATATCGTTAAATGTTGGCAAAAATGGAAGACCGATTAGTTTAAAAAGAAAGTTTAGATATGATCGTCTCGCCGACAAAATAAAAGTAGTATTTTCACTTAGTGGCCCGTCAAGGGTTATTGAAACTTCCGAAGCTCCAAGACTACCTTTAAATCTTAAGTCCTCCTGATTCCCGTCTATTTGTTTAAAATTGAATACTCCACTAAGCGCATTTCCTCTGTTTGCTGGAAAAGCCCCTGAATAGAAATCAACATTTCTAATAAAATCAGCATTTAAAATACCGTTTGTACCTCCACTTGCTCCTTGTGTCGCAAAGTGGTTAATGTTTGGTATTTCAACGTCGTCAAGGTAAAATTTTGATTCGTTTGACGCTCCTCCTCTAACAATAATGTCGTTTCTGTTTTGTCCGGGAATTGCCGCAACACCAGGTAAATTTTGAATTACTTTAGAAATGTCACGATTTGCTCCCGGCGAATTTTCAATCTCCGACAACCCGATAGATCGTAAAGAAACAGGTGATTCTTCGCTCTTTTCAAACATTTTTGCTTGTACTGTAACTTCAGTTAAAGTTACAGCAGACTCACGCATCGGAATGTCAAGTGTTACTGTTTTGCCCGGACTAACTTGTACTTCCTGAGTTATTTTTGTGTCAAATCCCAATGACGAAGCAGTTAGTTGATATATCCCCGGTTTTAAACCACTTATTAAAAAATTACCATCAAAATCAGACGATGCTCCGTAGTCTGTACCTTCTATAAAAATATTTGAAAAGGGAAGCGACTCGTTGTTTACTTCGTTAAATATCCTTCCCTTAATTTGTCCAACTTGTGCATAAAAGTATGATATACCTGCCAAAGTTAGAACGATCAATAGTAGTATTTTTTTGTTCATTGTATTATAGTTTTTATCTAAAAACCAAAATGTTTAATCATTGTTTAATAAAAATTATAAAAAGTTAAACAAAAAGTGGTTTTGACGATATTGTTCAAATATTCTTAAAGCACAAATATAATTAAAATGCAGTATTAATACATCAATTTAATTGTTTTTGAAGGGCAAAATGTATTCAGACAAAATCTGTGTAAATATTTTGTTTATCAGCTGAGAGAAGATTTTCTCATCACGAGCCGGAAATTCGAGGTTTTCAGTATTTATACTCTCAGTGCTAAAATAATTCTAGATGCTTTATTAATTATAAAGTTTTTAATATTTTGTTAAAATAAATTTAGTTTTAGCTTAGTCTGGAAATAAAATTTAAATTTGTACTATGCGAATTAGTAATTTGTTAATAGACAATCTAAAAATATCTGTCAATTCGATAAGATCGAATTTGCTTAGAACTATACTGACAGTATTAATTATTGCTATTGGTATAATGGCTTTGGTTGGGATTTTAACTGCGGTAGATTCCATAAAAAGTACCATTAGTGGGGAGTTCCAAAATATGGGCTCTAATACATTCACAATTCGAAAACAAGATTCACGACAAAGAGGAGGAAATCGACGAAATGTTGAGAACAAAAAAATCGATTATGAAGAGGCACTGAGGTTTAAGAATGAATTTGAATTTCCTGCGATTGTTAGTGTGTCGGTAAATGGTACAGGCATGGCCACTATTAAGTATGCGGATGAGAAAACAGATCCAAATATAAGCGTCTATGGTATTGATGAGAATTATTTGTTGACTTCGGGACGTGAGATAGATTTAGGTCGAAATTTTACATCGAGTGAAATTTCATCTGGTGAGAATATAATCATTATCGGAAGTGAACTAAAGAAATTATTGTTTGTCTCGGGCGAGAGTGCAATTGATAAGTTTATTTCGGTTGGCAACTCGCGTTATCGTGTTGTAGGTGTTTTAAAGGAAAAGGGTACTAGTTTTGGCGGTGATGGGGATAAGATTTGTTTTGTTCCGCTAAACAATGCTCGTCAAAATTTTTCCACATCGGAAAGGAGTTACACAATTAGCATTATGCCTGATGATCCTAATTTGCTTGAAATAGCAGTAGGTGAAGCTGAGGGATTGTTCAGGAAGATCCGCAAATTAACCATCTATGATGAAACTAATTTCTCTGTCAGCAAGTCGGATAGCTTAGCGAATATGCTTATTGAGAATATAAGTGTGGTCACAATTGGAGCTACACTTATTGGTTTAATTACTTTACTAGGTGCATCAATTGGATTGATGAATATTATGTTGGTTTCTGTAAGTGAACGTACCAGAGAAATTGGAATAAGAAAAGCCTTAGGTGCTAAGAGTGAAACAATTAAGCAGCAGTTTTTATTTGAATCTGTTTTTATAGGTCAAATGGGAGGGGTTCTTGGAATTATTTTAGGGATTATTGCTGGTAACATGATAACTTTGTTTACAGGCGGACAGTTTATAGTTCCTTGGTTATGGGTTTTGTTGGGTGTCTTTCTGTGTTTTATTGTTGGCATTGCATCAGGTTATTTGCCGGCTGTTAAGGCTTCAAAACTTGATCCAATTGTTGCATTGCGATACGAATAAAAAAAGCTGCCCCTAAGGACAGCCTAAGCGTATTGTTTTGTTAGAAAAAATCGTACTATTTCATTAATAATGGAATAATGTCCACAACTCTGTTGGAGTATCCCCATTCATTGTCGTACCATGTTAGGGTTTTAAGCATTCGTCCTTTTAGCATTGTGCAATCTGCATCAAATATTCCGGAGTGAGGATTATGAATAATATCGACAGAAACAATAGGTTCTTCGGTATATTCTAAAATTCCTTTTAGCGGGCCTTCGGCAGCTTCGCGAATGACTTTGTGTACTTCTTCGATTGTTACATCTCTTTTTAAATTTACAACTAAGTCAACAGATGAGCCTGTGGGAGTTGGGACTCTCATTGCCATGCCATCAAGTTTCCCGTTAAGCTCGGGAATAACTTTACCAACAGCTTTTGCAGCACCTGTTGTTGTAGGGATTTGTGAAACTGCACATGAGCGGGCTCTGCGTAAGTCGGAGTGAGGTCCGTCCAAAATAATTTGGTCGTTAGTGTAAGAGTGTATTGTAGTCATTACTCCTTGTTCAATTCCAAAATTATCGTGAAGTATTTTTACAACAGGAGCCATACAGTTGGTGGTGCATGATGCATTTGAAACACACTGAACGTCAGGAGTAATCATTTCGTCATTAACACCCAAAACAACCATAGCATCTATTTCGTCTTTAGCAGGAACAGTTAGTATTACTTTTTTTGCTCCATTTTTTAGGTGATCACCATAACCACCTTTTGCACTTTCTTTACTGCGGAATATTCCGGTTGCTTCGATTACAACTTCGGGAGTTATCTTCCAAGGTATATTTGCAGGATTTCTTTCAGCACTAACAGCTATCTCTTTACCTTCAACAATTATTGCAGAATCATTATAAGAAATATTTCTATCAAATTTACCTTGAGTAGAATCGTATTTTAGTAAATGAGCAAGTGTTTTTGTGTCGGTAAGATCATTAATTCCTACAATTTCTATATCTTCTCTGTCGAAAGCGATTTTAAATACGTTTCTTCCGATACGGCCAAAACCGTTAATAGCAACTTTTATTTTAGTCATAATTATAAATTTTTATTTTTCTGCAAATTTATAAAAAAAGCCTCAAATATTTGAGGCTTTTTAAGATTAATAAATGTTTAACAAAACATTGTTAATTTTTTATAAATTTCATTGTTTTAATATCATCATTATTGCTGATGTTAATAAAATAAACTCCGGCAGAGAAGTCTGAAATATCTATTCCAGTACTGTCGGTATTATTTAATTCCATAATCAATTTTCCATAAATGTCGTATATTGCTATGTTTGCATCATAAATTCCTGTAATATTTATCATTTCATTTGCAGGATTTGGATAAATATTAACATCAGTTAAAGAGTTAACTTCAACACCTGTAGCATAAGTTGTATAATAAGCTTCCCATCCGTCAGCTTGACCTTCTCCGTTAGTTTCAAAAACAAGATAGAATTTGTCGCCACCCCAGTTATCAATAGTGTAAGGTCTATTTCCTGCGGTATATTCACCAACTAATGTAAGTGCTGAGTTTGAAGGATGACCTTTATAAACTTTTAGTACATCATTTTCGGCAAGGTCGAATTTTGTGAAAGTAAGTCTAAGTAGATAAAAATCTTCAACATCAGGATTGATAGTCCAATCGCAATAAGTGTCGTTAAAGTAATAGTTGTCACCAGAACCATCACCAAAACTCCATTCGGGTTGAGTGTAATAAGTAGAACCTGAACAATAGTCGGCATAGTTAGGAGTAATGTTTAATACAGCACCTTGGAAATAGTTAAATTGATAAGGATCAGGATTTAAGTTGTCGATATGGAAGAATCCATCGTTTGATCCGCCCCATCCCCAGTTAAAGTGGAAATATGAAGTGTCTTGATAGCCATCACAAACAAAAGCGTGTCCGGCAGTACCGTCTCCAGGGTTTCCATCATAAATAATTGGGTGTCCTTTATCTAATTCTTCTTTAAGAGTAAATTTCCATACATTTTCTGATGTAGTGTCTCTCAATTGGTAGTAAATACCTGTTCTGTACTTGAAGTATTGTTTAAGTGAATAAACAGAATAAGCTGTGTTTGCTCCTGATCCGTCATATCCCCATCCCATATCAACAGCTACACCACAATGATACATAAGTTCCGCGATAGACTCGCGACTTAAAGTGTTGGCAGAAGTAGTCATTTCATCCCAACGATATTCTGTAGCTCCAAAATCCACAGTTATATAATCACCCCAGAAGTATTCATATTCACCTCTTCCTGTTTCAGGATAATCCCAATATTTCATAACCTGAGACATTGCTGTTGCAACACAACCGGCATATACGCGTCCGCCTGGTCCTTCGGGATGTTCTGGACAAAACATATTATATGGATAGTTTTGATTCCAACGAGTGGGTAACAAAATGTCAACTCCTTTAGAACTTTTATCAAAAGAAAAATTATTTTTACTAATGTCATTCCATAGTTTAGTAATTTCTTGATTTGGTTCTAGGTTTAATTCGTTAATTATTTCGTATTGAGGCATATAGTTTTCTTCAATCCATGACTTTGTAGCAGGAGCCATATTGTCATAATCAAATTTACCTTCGTTAGAATAAGCCAAAACTGGTACAGTTCTTATATCAGCACTAACCAATACAAAACCGCCATCATTAAAATTAAACAAATGCATGCATTCCAAACCATCAGCTGTTTTTAGAGTTCTTTGCTCTTTTACGGAATAGTCAACATTTCCATATTTAACCGGATTTAGCTTTTTTGCTTGATTTGCATGGAAATTAACTCCTACTGTTTTAGCATCGTCGATTGAAACATAATAGCCGTTGCTTGATAATTCTGATGTTTGAGTAAAAACAAAGTTTACCAGAAGTATCGTAATCACCAATAAAAAAGATTTTTTCATAATCTTATAAATTAAGTTAAATTTAAATTGCTAATAAATAAACAACTATATTCTAATAATTGTTTACATTGCAAATATAAGAATTTTTTTAAAGAATAAATATTAAAATCAATTATTTTGTTAAGAGATTGGTGTAAAAAAGTTAAATATTATATAAACAGCTGTTAATCAATATCTAATAATTTCGTAGTGTCTATATTTATTTTGCAAATTATTGTGAATCATCTATATTTACGCTCGTCTTTTCTTTGTTCTTTTCGATATTCACGATTCAGGTTTGCATCATATTTTTTACCAAAATGATAGGATAGGTAAAGGCTAAGAAAGAAATTATTTTCTTTTCCTGCCATAATTTCTATTGGAACTAAATAGGAATCTAAAATTGCACCGGTTTCCAGTACTTTTGTCTTCATTACATCTTGGCTAAAATCAAATTGCAAACCAAATTTTGCATATAGTCCAGGATGGATTTTTATCTCGTTTAATCCTAGCCCAAAAGGAGCTTTGCCAATTATGTCGGTTGGGTTGTTTTGAAAATTAATATCAATTTTATAAAATGATGTGTAAGGAATTAAATAGGTGTTGCTAATTTTTACACTATCAACTATTTCGTAATAAATGGGTTTGGATATAGATAAAATTGCACCTACTGAGCCTGTGATGTGAATAGAGATGCTGTTTTTATCTCTTTTTTCGTAAATCATCTTATTATACCCATAACCAACTTTTATATTGTGAACAGTATGTGTTTTGCCAAAAACAAATTTGCGTGTTGAGTAGGCATCGAAATATGGGTTGATTACTTTAATTTCTTTTGGATCTTTGTGATAGTTATACTCAGCCTCTAAAAAATTTCTAAGCCTGAAATTGATGCGATTGGAATAGCTATAATACAAACCATATCCATTCGAATTTAATTTTATTCCATAAGAATTGAGGTTGTAGTTGTCGGGTTCACGATCTGTTTGTAATTCTCCCTGAGCAAATAGTGAATTTGCAAAGCATAAAAAAATTATTGGTAATAATATTTTAGTTTTATAAAACATAATTACCGCAAATTTAACAATATTACCGGTTTAATTGGGAAATAAATGCAATTATTTTATGCTTTATCTCCGTTGTTTAAATTCTCTACTTTACTGTATGCAGGACAATCGTTTGTCGTTTTACATGAGTATAAACCAACGCAAATTAAGGCAAACAGAGATAAGATTATTATTACTTTTTTCATATTTGTTTATTTTAACATTTGCAAAATTATTTAATTTTCGGAATTATTGTTCAAAAGTCGAGCCATAGTTATTAACAATTTTTGGTTAGTTTTGTTGAATATCAAAAAAAAAGAGAGTGGGAAAGCCACTCTCTTTAAACGATTTAATGTATATTCTTATTGTTTTACAACTTTGTAAGTACTTGTGTTTTCATTTGTAGCGATTTTAACAAAATACATACCTGATGGATATTTAGATAAATCGATACTTGAATTTTTAGTAGAGATTAAAAGCTTACCAATATTATCATAAATACTAACATTGTTAATATTTTGACCATTAATATTAATGATTCCATTAGTTGGGTTTGGAGTTATTGATATTTTGCCAGCAATGTTTTGGTCGATATCATTTACCGGAACTACAGTAATTGTGATTGCATCAGAATTTTGGCAACCATGAATGTTAGTAACTGTAATTGAGTAATTGTGATTGCCGGTTGATAACTGAGCTCCATCGATTAAAATATGAGATGTTTCTGCTCC
>JAFGVU010000177.1 GCA_016937855.1 Bacteroidales bacterium
ATGAGTTTGTGATCCGACTGTTCCATTCCAAGTATAAGTAGCCATTCCGGCGCCTGCATCGAGAACAACAGAACCACCACATTGTTCAACATCTGATCCTAAGTTAACAGTTGGGAGAGTGTTGATTGTAGCTGTAACAGGAGTTCTGGAACTACTGCAAGAATTATTGTATTCAACTTGCCAATCGTAGAAATAGTAGTAATAACCTGCATCATCAGCAGTATTGTAATGTATGCTTAATACACCATCCAAATTATAAGGATATGATGCTCCGGCACTATTCCTATACATGTTTGGAGAACCCGGTCCCATTAGTTTTAAGTCAGTACCTACAGGCACATCAAAGTTCAGTGTAATAACCGACTCTCCGGCTGAAACATTAATTGTAGTCGATTGAATAACATTATCTGACGCATCACGTAATTCAATAACCCTGTTTCCAGCAGAACTTGCATAAACCTTAACCGTTTTCAATGTAAAGGCTTGATACGCATCAAATATTAACCCATGTTGATTTGTGCTAGTAAAATATCCACCTGTACCAAAAGTATTATCAACAGGACCGGCAGATTCTGTAACAGGATTATCAATATCAGATTGAACATATAATGTAGTTGTATTATTAAAGGTATTTGTATAAGACGTCCCGGTTGTAACCAAATTACCACCAGTTGGAGCATCATACCAATTTAGAGTTCCGCTACCGACAGCATTAAGTGTTAAAGAAGCAGGGCCACAGGATTCTACTCCTGCTGTTACCGGAGCTTCAGGCATGTCAATAGTAATCATATCTGTGATACTATATGTGTCGTTACCATAAGCATTCTCAACATATAAACTAACAGTGTATGTCCCATCAGCAGTATAAGCATGCAATGGATTTTGTTCGGTAGATGTATTTCCATCACCAAAGTTCCACAACCATGTGTCTGCCAATATTGACAAATCAGCAAATTGCACAATTCCTG
Organism: Bacteroidales bacterium; assembly: GCA_016937855.1. Classification (GTDB taxonomy): domain Bacteria; phylum Bacteroidota; class Bacteroidia; order Bacteroidales; family ML635J-15; genus Bact-19. Next base: position 969 of record JAFGVU010000177.1, read on the forward strand.
TACATGAGCTAGTAACATCAGAAGTAAAATCGGCAGTTGGAGGTATGGTTGGAGAAATCAAATTAAACATATAGTCTTCAACTTCACCATAACCAGACGTTCCACAAGGAGTAGAATTAGCACCATAACCAGTATCAGTATAATGCAATCTAATTCTAACATAAACTGAAGAAGCTATTGCTGTTACCGGCACGGTAAATGTTCCAGTATAAGGGCCTCCATCACCACTTGCAGCAGAAATATAAATTTGTTCGTCTCCATCTTCAAAGTCTCCATCGCAATTCCAATCAACCCAGACAATACATTGATCATAAGAATATGCATCACCATTAGTTACAGAGAATGAATATGTTTGACCAATAAGCAAATCAGTTGATATTGAAGTAAAATCTGAATAACCAGAATCACCGGAGTTATTATTAATTGTATTACATGTAAAATTACTTATATGCATATACCCAGTATTATCCGATCCTGCGGAACATGGCTCCGGAGCCGTTACAACTATATACCCGGCTTTAATTTCATCATCGCTACCATAAGGATTAGTTGCAGTTAATGTAACATCATAAACCCCCGGAGTATTATAAACTACGCTTGGGTTTGGATCTGTGCTTGCGGCAGGAGTACCGCCATCAAATGTCCAGTTCCACGAAGCAGGATTGTTAATTGTCAAATCGGTAAAATTAACAGTTGTTCCCGGAGTAATATTAGTTTGATCAGCAACAAAATTTGCTGTTGGAGGATTAGTATTTACATTTACAGTTATATAATTTATTTTAGTTTCAGTATCGGTTCCCGGCAATGGGTTTGTAACTGTAAGTGAAACTGTATATGTGCCATTAGCAGTATAAACATGAACCGGATTCTGTTCCGTTGAAGTTTGACCATCACCAAAGTTCCAACTCCATGTAGAAGCATATTGAGAAGCATCGGTAAAAGTAACAGATTGTCCTTCTAAAATAGTTGTTGGAGTTCCGCTAAAATCAGCGACAGGAGGATTTGCAGCAACCGGAACAACTCCTTCGTTAACATAAGGAGATCTGTCTTGTTTAGTACCCACAACACAATAAGTCTCTCCAGTAAAATTTGAAGGAGGATTTAAGGTAACTGATGTTCCAGATCCACTCCATTTTGCATCTAATAAAACATTGTCTTTTGACAAAGCTACATAAGTATAAGGTTCGGTAGTTACAGTTAGTGAAGCATCTCCAACCATTGGAGCTGTATAGCTTAAAGTTAGAGCTTCCGGCTCAGTCATGTACGGAATTAAAGATGGATCACCTGATAAGTGGTATATTTCCCAATAATACTTTTTATATGTAGATGTACTTGCTTCGACAGCTAAATTTCCTTTATGTGCAATTTGACGACCTGAGTAATACCAGTCAGAGTATGCCTCGCCATTCTCATGCCAAGAGCAATCATAAGCTCCTAATCCAGTATTTGCATAACTATGATTTGGAACATTTGCCTGAGTGATTGCAATAGAGGTTAAACCAATACCCCAATAAACATCCTCATTCCAATATGAACTATTTGAAGTCCCAATATATCCAATTGCTCCTTCGTTAGCTGCGTAAATTACTTGTTCGCCAAATGCATCTGTTGCATGATTAAACTGAAATGACAAACAACAATTTGCTATTAAAAAAGGATACTCATTTGTATTATTAAAATCAGCAATATGGTCATTCCAAACTTGAGGATCTCCCCAACCATAATAGTCGCAGTGTGCTGTATAATTTGCAAAACCAATTCCTGAGGTAAATCTGCTTCGGACATCTGCATCAGCAGCGGTGCTAGCAGAACTCATAATATGATATGGGCCACTGGTATAAGTGTGATAATAAGCATAAATATTATCAAATCCATGAGCTTCATTGTAGTAATTATCGATACCATATAAAATTGTTCCATCACCGTGAGACTTTGCATAAGTACCATCAACACCGGCTATTAACATACAGTTATTAAGATAAGTACCATCAGGAATTGTATATTGTTCATAAGGTAATATTTTATTTAGTGCATTTTGCAACTCGGTAGTTGTATTGGCCGAAATTCTACCATAATACAAATCAGGAATATAATCTGATGCACCATCATAAGTTGCAAAATAAACATCTGTAATATGGCTATCATCAGGCGTAGAGGCAGTTGATGCAAAAGCAGGAATAGAATAATTTCCTGAATGGTCACCAATAATTAAAACGTAGAGAGGTGCTGGATCAGATGCTGTACCGGCATCGTATAAGCCCTCAAGATATGCCTTGATAGCAGTATTTGTGGTTCCAATAACATCGGTGTAAGCTTCGATTACATTGTAACCTTGTTTTGTCTTCCAATTAACAAATGGCTCTAAAGTACTTTCAAAAACTCTATTTGCAACAATTACATATTTTAATGGTGCGCCAAAATCAGAGAATGCATCTTTACTAGCTGGTGGCATATAATTTATCATATCGGTGAATGAAGCAGCAAAAACTGATGAATAGTACTTACTTTTCATTTCCTCGGTAAGACCTAAATCTGCGTTAATAAAATTAACATCAAAATCGAGATTATTATATACTACCAATGTATTCTCGACCGGATTATAATGCCAAGGACGGATCTCAATATGTCCCATTCTAACACCCCTCATAATCCCACTAATCTCAGTTTTTATTAACGGTGAAGACTCGAGCTCATCTGTAGAGTAGTAATCCTCATCAATTACAAAAACAATATCATCTTCTGATGTACTTTTGCTATATGAGGGCTGTGTTGGCTCAATACGGCTAATCCCATAGTCATTTAAATTGATGACTTGCTCATCATAAGATTTAATCACGACTTCGATTTCGGCACCATGAGGCACTTCAATTAACTTACTAATTACCGGCAAGTTTGCCTGTCCGACATTAGCAGGATTAGTCATTCCTTCAACCTCAACAAGCGAAAAAGTACCATTATCACTAGAAAAGTTTTCAAAACTCATTTCCTTAACATAAGTCTTTGCCGAAAACGACTCCGGAGTAACAGATTTTAATTCTAACTTGTTTTCAAGTGCAGATAATTGAACTACCTGCTTCTGTTGTGCAACTGCAATATACGCAAAAAACACAACTAGAACCGAAAGTAACAGTTTTTTCATAATATTGATTTTTAATTAACAATCTTAAATTTGGTCTTCACACTCTTTTCAGACTATAAAAATAAGCAAAGAGTTGCAAAAAAGATAGGAGTTCTTGATATTTTTTTCAACTTTTATCAAAGATTGATACTTTCTTCGACAATAGGCATAATTTTTACAACTAAACGCAAAATAAGAGGGACAAATTTTAGGGATTATTTTAGTTTTAAATCGCAGCTTGCTTCATGCACATAATAACATGGCTCTTCGCAAGCATATTTAAAGTACTCTGTTTTCACAAAACAATCATTAACAACATGTATAACTTGCTCTCCAACAGTATATTTGGCTACAACAGTATATTTTTGATCAGGTAAAACTGCAACCCAAAACGAATCTTCAAAAGCAGTATCAACAAAATAAACTTCAGAAGCAAAAGCCAGACCCGAAAAAACTGTATAAATAACCGTTGAGTCACTTTTATCCAAATTAAAGAGCAATTCGACATCCACAAACTCGGGTACTTCCTCAAAACACCATTCACAATCAACCGATTCGCTATCGACATAAGGTTCTACATCATCGTCACAAGCGAAAACAAACAACAGAAATATTGAAATCAAGCTAATATTTAATAATGTATTTATATTTTTCATTTGTATCTTTTTTTCTAAAATCAACCAATGCAGACATTCCTATTGAATAAAACATTGCAGGAGTGCCATATATTCCCATGTTTAAATAATCACAATAAAAGTATGCCCTAAACTCATCGGAGAAGTTATAATTTATCCCTGCAATTGGAGAAGGAATCATTTCTTTGAGAACAGGTGTTGATACGCCATCGTGTTCTCCCCAATAATATGTTGATCTTAAGCCTCCAAATAAACTACAATAACTATTTAGTCCGACAGAGAATATTTTAAAATGCTTTTTGACACTAAAATACCAACCATATCTTTTCTCGCGCAACTGGTAAAATTCATTAGTATCTATCGGGAATAAAATGCTTCGCTCACCCGGTCTAAACAAGATCCCCGACTCCAAGATAAAGCCATACCTATCATCAGCCAGCACACCCGATAAACTCATAAAAAAGTCATCGCCATTAAAAACAAAATCATAACCCATTCCAATACGTCTAAAATATGGATAATGTATATCATGAAAACCCATTTTTCGAATCACCTTTTTTGTTTTTCTATCACCGCTACTGCGAGCCAGAGTTCGCGGGGTATAAATATTACAAATAGTATCTGTTGGAAGAAATCCGTTTGCAATAAACCAACTTAACACATCAGAGTGTCCGGCAACTGTAGCAATATCAACAGCAGTTAGGCTGTCATTATTTATGCGTAAAACCAATCCATCTTTAAATCGCTCGAGAAAATACAAGTTTCCTACGCCCGCTGCTATTTGAAATAAATCAAAACTATCCTTAACAAAAAGATCTGTTCTAGCTCCAAAATCAAGAAGGATATTAGTTAGTGAGTCAAATTTTTCCTCAACGGCATAACAAAGTGGTGTATAACCTATATTATCTTTTGTTTCAGTCGAGGCTTCATAATACAAAAGCATGTCGGCAGTAGCATCATATCCATACATGGACGCATAATGTAGTGCTGTACGCATAAAAGCGTCCTGCTGATCAATAATTGCACCAGATCGGATTAGTTTTTCAGCAGTTTTTAGATAATCATTTCTTACAGCACTTATTAAAGCTGTATAACCAAAGTAAAGCGATTTAGCATTAATTTCTGCCCCTCTTGAGATTAGAAACGAAACAACAGTATCGTGACCTGCCTGAGATGCAAGCATTAGCGCTGTAACTCCGTCTTCATTATAAAAATTAACTTCGGCACCTCTTGTGTCAATCAAAGTTTTTACATCAGAAACGGAACCGGAATCAGCCATATAGAGCAAGTTATAACCAAGTTCATAGTATTCCTCATCGTGTTCCTGAGATAATGCTAAACTCAAAAAGCCACAAACAAATAGTAATATAAAAGATATCCTTCTCACAGAATGTAAAATTACTAAACAAATTTATAAAAACTTCTTATTTGCACAACAAACTTACTAATGTTTTAGCAAAATGAATAATTTTTGATATTTTTGCAACCGCCGGCCCCTTAGTTCAATGGATAGAATACAAGATTCCGGTTCTTGCGATGTGGGTTCGAATCCCGCAGGGGTCACTTGGGAGTGGGAAGTTGGAAGTTGGAAGTGGGAAGTTGGAAGTGGGAAGTTGGAAGTGGGAAGTTGGAAGTTGGAAGTGGGAAGTGGGAAGTGGGAAGTTGGAAGTTGGAAGTGGGAAGTGGGAAGTTGGAAGTTGGAAGTGGGAAGTGGGAAGTTGGAAGTTGGAAGTTGGAAGTTGGAAGTGGGAAGTTGGAAGTTGGAAGTGGGAAGTGGGAAGTTGGAAGTGGGAAGTTGGAAGTTGGAAGTTGGAAGTTGGAAGTG
>JAFGVU010000029.1 GCA_016937855.1 Bacteroidales bacterium
AATACCTATTTTTGAAAAAATCGCAGACCTAAAAAGTGTCCGGATAAAACCGGAATGGGTGTCCAGATAAAACAGAATACGCAAATGTATTGTGCGCTCGATGCTCAGAAAAAAAACAATATGATTCAAAGTGAAAACAATGCAACACAGACAACTCCTATCGTTAATTCTTGACTTAGAAAACAAATGCAATGACTTGGTTTATATTGCCAAGAAGAAACATCACAGATTAGGTATTGCAGCATTCAACTCAATTAGTAGCATTATTAATTATAGTGAATTAAGTCACAGTATCGGAAAAAAGTTGAAAATTTTGCAAAGGTTTATTACATCAATAAATTTTGGCAACTACTGGCTGCCCCCATACGAAAAGGCAAGTTCTTTATTAAAATCGAGCCAGAGAAAAGGTTTTTTAATTTGTTGTCGGTATCTTTGTCCTTTGAAATTTCCAAAACGGCCAAGTTGTAAAAATTTAACACGCCCTTTGATGGAAAGCAAAAGGATAACGACTTCGCAAAAAAAGTCTTTCCTACATTTGTTATAAACTATTATTTTATTTATCGTTCTGTTTATCAATGTACTACAATCACCAGTTCCCCTGATAGTCATTCTGTAACAGATTTGTGGTAAAACCCATTAATGTGCTGTCTATCAGGGGTTTAATCAAACATTTTGATGATTTATTTTGTTCATTTTCAAATAGTTATCAACATTTATAACAAAGTATTGTAATGAAGATAGAAACAAATAGACTTTTAATAAGACCCATTTCACCAGCCGATAAAGAAATGATATTTGAATATCGCTCAGACAAAGAGACAAATAAATATCAAGGTTGGATTCCTGAGACTATAGATGATGTCGAAACTTTTATCGGAAAAGTTGCGAAAAAAATAAATGAACCAGAGTCTTGTTTTCAATTTATAATTATCGAGAAAAAATCAGAAAAAATAATTGGAGATATTGAAATACACTTTTGGGGAGAAGAGAATTTACAAGCAGAAATAAACTGTACATTAAATATACTTTTTCAAAGTAAGGGCTACGCAACAGAAGCTGTTGAATCCGTCATTGACTATTTATTTAACGATTTTAAAAAGCACCGAATTACAACTTCCATAGACCCTAAAAATACGAATTCAATAAATCTTGTAGAAAGAATTGGATTTCGAAAGGAAGCACATTTTGTTGATAGTTTATTCATTAATGGGAAATGGGTTGATAAAATCATTTATGCAATAACGGAAAGAGATTGGAAGAAGAGAAAAGAATCATCACCAGGTTACGAATTTCCAACTTTGACAACTGATAGATTTCTATTAAGACAGTTCAACAGCTCAGACTTGGAAAATGTATTTAAAGGTTTGTCTCACCCTGATGTTATTAAATACTATGGGATAAGCTTTGATTCTTTGGAGGCGACTAAAGAACAAATAACGTGGTTTAGAGACTTAGAAAAAAACGGAACAGGTATCTGGTGGGCAATCTGTACGAAAGGAGAATTAACATTTCTTGGAGCTGTAGGATTTAATGACTTGGAGAAAGAAAACCGAAAGGCTGAAATAGGGTTTTGGCTTTTACCCAAGAACTGGGGTAAAGGGATAATGAAAGAAGTAATGCCTGTAATCTGCAACTACGGCTTTAATAGCTTAGGGCTTCATAGAATTGAAGGTTTTGTTGAATCCGAAAATAAAAACTGCAAGAATGGGCTCAAAAAACTTGACTTTGATTTTGAAGGCACAATGAGAGACTGCGAAGTGAAAAATGGAAAATATGTAAGCATTGATATATATTCAGCAATAAACAAAGAAAAATAAAACGCACACATAACATTTTAATTATACAACAATCAACATATGCAAATTAACAAGTTACGAGTAATACACCACCAAAGATTAACATTAAAAATAAATGGAACTGAATAAGATTAATAATGTTATAAAAGGTATTAGAAAATATTATCCCGTGTCTGACACGTCAATGAATAAATTAGTTAGTCTATTAAAGGAGAATCATTTACCAAAGCATCATTTGTTAGCAAAGGCTGACTCTGTAAACAATTTCATTTACTTTATCGAAAAGGGATGTACAAGAACATATTTTCTTGTCGACGGTAAAGAAATCACAAATTGGTTCAGTAAAGAGGGGGATATTACATTTTCTTCAGACGCGTTGTATCATCGGACTAAAGGATTTGATTTTGTTGAATTATTGGAAGATTCAACTATATTTTCAATGTCAATTGACTCACTAAATAGTTTGTACAAAACGGACATTGATATTGCAAATTGGTCTCGGGTTATTCATCAAGAGGTATTGTTAAAAATGCAGACTCTGCGAATTGACAGAATGACTTTATCGTCAAAAGAACGTTACGAAAAATTCCTGAATGAAAATCCAAATATTATTAATCGTGTTAATCTTGGATATATTGCTTCGTATTTAGGAATGACCCAACAACATCTGAGTGCAATTCGTGCACATGAATGAAATTAAGATAGATGAAAAGATAACTTACTTTTCCTATTTATTTTTGTAGTTAAAAAATAAAAAATATGAAGACAGAATTGCAAAAATGTTTGGATGGTGAGATATTTAATACATCTGATAAAGAAATACAAAGATTTATTCATCATGCAAGAAAGCTATCAAATAGTTATAATTCGACTCCCAGTAACAATTCTAAAAAGCGAAACGAAATATTATCTGAATTATTCGGAGAGATAGGAAACAATGTAAATATTGACACTCCATTTTATTGTGACTATGGAAGACATATTTTTATCGGTAGCAATGTGATTATCAATATCAATTGCACCTTTGTCGACTGTAATAAAATTGAAATTGGGAACAATGTATTGATTGCATCAAATGTACAAATCTATACATCTACTCATTCAACTAAAGTAAACGAAAGACTTGTTGAAAATTGGAACCCGAATTCTGGACTACCATATTTTAGAACATATGCCTTACTCGTAAAAATTGATGATAATGTGTGGATTGGAGGAGGAGTTATTATTTTACCAGGAGTTACAATTGGCGAGAATTCTGTTATAGGAGCAGGAAGCGTTGTAACAAAATCTATTCCAACAAACTGTGTAGCTGTAGGAAACCCATGCCGAGTTATACGCAAAATTAAAGAAAAACCTAAAAATAAAAGGCGAATCAAAGCAATCATTTTCGACCTTGATGGTACATTAGGAAATACAATTCCTCTTTGTCTTGAGGCTTTTCGAAGAACGTTAGAACCACTTATCGGAAAAACAATTTCTAACGAAGAGATAATTGCAACATTTGGACCTTCAGAAGAAGGTACTATAAAAGCATTTATCCCTGAAAAATACAACCAAGGGATTTCAGATTATTTATATTATTATGAAAAACTGCATAAAAAATGGCCAAAGCCTTTTGATGGAATATTAAGCTTATTAAGTGAATTAAAACAACGGGATATCAGTATTGCTATGGTTACTGGAAAAGGGAAGCAGAGTACAAATATTACATTACAAAAGTTTGGGATTAGACATTTGTTTGAAAAAATTGAAACCGGACATATTAAAGGGGCAAGGAAACCAGAAGGTATAAAAGCAATTATAGATTTTTTTCATGATTTAGACAAAAATGAAATGATTTATGTTGGCGATGCCCCTAACGATATTATTGCTTGTAATCAGGTCGGAATCCCAGTTATTGCAGCAGCATGGGGAGAAACTGCAGAGCCGGAAAGACTGGCCGAATTAAAACCGGATGAAATTTTTTATAGCATCGATGATTTTACAAATTGGATAAATTCAAATATTTGATTGAGAATGCAAAACAAGAAAAGTAAGGCACACAATAATGCATACACAAATGATAGTAAATTAAACGGTTGCGAGCCACATCAACTACATAGCGGTTTGATAGGTTCGAAGCCCGCAATACTTCCTAAACATACTGCAAAACGATAGTAATTTGAACATGAGTATATAAAAAACATTGTATCGGTTTAACAGGATTGTGCTACTAATCGCCAAGCGACACCATACACATTCCCGTTATTGCGACCATATTTTATTGGCAACATATAGTCTCTTGAAATATAGAAAATAAATTGACTAATTCAATAATAAATACAATAAAACGCCAAAATCAGAAGGATAAATTTTAATACTATTAGTTTAGTACATTACAAAAATGTAAATTCCTGAAAATGCAAAAAAAAACAATCTGAAAAATATTTGTTTATGACGTTGTTTTCTGCATAATAAAAAATAAATATTACTCATTTTTCTAATGGAGAATATCAACGTCGAGAGTAAAAGTAGAGAATCCCATTCAATTCTCAATTCCCATTTTCAAGGGAAAGTTAACCTATCAAGATTAAAACTTATTGCAATGTTTGTTTGTCAATGCACGATGCAAAGTCCAAACCGTTAGTTTTGAGAAGCTATCCAAAACTTACTAACTCCAACAAACACGACGTGGACTGCAAAAAAAAAGATACTCACGGTATAATACTCCCCATTCGTTGGACAGAAATGATGACTTGCTAAGTTGAATTTCCAAGCCATCAGTTATCTTTGTCGCATCAGGTGAA
>JAFGVU010000178.1 GCA_016937855.1 Bacteroidales bacterium
CAAGTGTATCTACACAAAGCTAATCGCATGAACGGCGAATTACGGAGTAATCAGCGAAGCTAACCCCTCACGAAGTAATAATGCGGGTTATACACTTTAGTGCGACAAATTTCACATTGATTTACATAACTGATTGATTATCAGAGGATTTATTTTTGACTTTTTAAAAGGCGGACAAGTCAGGAATAATGTGATTAAAACCTAAAATTGGCTTAACCCTCATTGCAATTTGCAACAAATTATATGATCTGTATTTTTTTTTAGATATCCTGAGACTAAATCTGCTCAAGAAATTTATCGAGTCGATTGATAGTTTCTGATTTTCCAATAATCTCAACAATATCGAAAACATGAGGTCCTTTCCCTGCACCAACAAGAGCTAATCGGAAAGGCGACATTACTCTGCCAAAACCAATTTCGGAGATTTCGAGCCATTGTTTTACCGCAGATTCTGTGTTTTGTGAGTTAAAATCATCAACATCTTTTAATACTTCGATAAGTTTCATTATTAGGTTGGCAGTATCATCCTTAACGGCTTTTTTTAGGAATTTTTCGTCGTATTCATTTGGTGCAACAAAGAAAAATTCTGACTCATCCCATAATTCATGGACAAAGCTCACTCTTTCTTTGAGCATATCACAAATTCTAGCAACAATTTCTGTTTGAACGTCAATTCCTTTTTCACTCAATATTGGCATATACAATTCGGCAAGTTCTTCGCCGGATTTTTTAATTAAATATTGATGATTAAACCATTTTGTTTTCTCTGGGTCGAATCGGCTGCCACTTTTTCCTACTCTATCGAGGGAGAAAGCCTTAATAAGTTCATCGAGGCTAAAAATTTCCTGTTCTGTACCAGGATTCCAACCTAAAAGCGCAAGCATATTAACTACTGCTTGGGGAAAATAACCATCTTCGCGATACCCGCGATAAATTTCGTCGCCGGCATTCCATTGAGTTGGGAAAACAGGAAATCCCATTTTATCTCCATCGCGTTTACTGAGTTTCCCTTTTCCTGTTGGTTTTAAAATTAAGGGTAAGTGAGCAAATTGAGGTTTTTCCCAACCAAATGCTTCATATAACAAATAATGCAAAGGTAGAGAAGGCAACCATTCTTCACCACGAATAACATGAGAAATCTCCATTAGATGATCGTCAACAATATTTGCCAAATGGTATGTTGGCAATCCGTCTGTTTTCATTAAAACCTTATCGTCCAGTTCTTTAGTATTAAATTTAACTTCGCCTCTAATTATATCGTTTAGTTCAACAACTCTATCTTCAGGCATTTTAAATCTAAGCACATAGGGAGTATTTTGAGACAATAGTTCTTGTGTTTGATCTGCAGATAAAGCTAAACTATTTCTAAGATTTTTTCTAGTTATATGATTATACACAAAAGTATTTCCATCATTTTCGGCTTGGGTTCTTAACTCATCAAGTTCTTCGGGAGTATCAAAAGCCATATAAGCCCAGCCTGAATTAAGAAGAATTTCAGCATAATTTGCATAAATATCACGTCTTTCGCTTTGACGATAAGGGCCAAAACTCCCACCTTCGCGAATGCCCTCATCAAAACGAATTCCACACCATTCCAAAGAATCCATAATATAATCTTCGGCACCATCAACAAACCTTGTCTGATCTGTGTCTTCGATTCTTAGAATCATCGTTCCATTATTCTTTTTTGCAAATAAATAGTTAAACAATGCGGTTCTAACTCCGCCAATGTGTAATGGTCCTGTTGGACTTGGTGCAAAACGTACTCTTACCATAATTATAATAATTTGGTTGCAAAGTTAGAAAAAACGGTCAAATTTTAGAGCAATTTTTTTTTGAATATAATTCAATTCTCGGTCGTAGCTATTTACAGTGCGAATCAGGTATCCCAAATCCGCGAGTGCACCCACATAAAAGTCCGCATGGGTTATACCTGTTATTAACAAAAGTTATTGAAGGTATAAAACTAGTCATAATGAAATCTGCACATAGCTATAAGTATTTCATCATCTTTAACTTTATAAATCAATCTGTGTTCTGCATCAATACGTCTTGACCAGTATCCAGAATATTGAAACTTTAAAGGTTCCGGCTTACCTTTACCACTAAAAGGTTGACGTGAAATGTCTTTTAAAAATTCATTGATTTTTTTGACATATTTTTTATTGTTCTTTTGCCAATATAAATAGTCTTCCCATGATTCATCTACAAAAATATATATCATTCCTTGATAAGATCTTTTGAAAATGAATCGCCTTTTGATAGTTTCTCGATTGCTGAATCCAAACGCTCTTGATTTGCCTTAGTTGACATTTCATGATTTGTTGCTTGTAAAGAGTTGTATTCAGCTAAGGAAATAATAACAACCCCACGATCTCCACCACGATTTATTACCAAGGTTTCAAAGTTTTCAGTAACTCTATCGAGATATCTTTTAATATCTTTTCTAAAGTCAGATATTGATGCAGTTAACATAGTTTTACAGTTTTTAAGTACGTAATATTGTACAAATATACGTACATATAATCGCTAATGCAAGTTTTTTTAATGTTTGGTTACAATTAGGTAGAATTAATAAAGATTCTACTGCTTAAATAACTTTCTCGACTTTAAAGTTATGTTGCTTGCCGTTTTGATCAATGATTTGGATATAATACAATCCGGGTTCTAACTCGCTAAGATCAATTTTCTCAGTGTTTAAATCTCTTAAAACATCATATCTAACCACGGCTCCTCTAGCGTCAAAAACTCTTATTTGAGAGGCTCCGTCACAAATTGAGTTTATAAACAAATGAGACCTAAATGGGTTTGGATAAACTGCAAACTGGCAATCTACAATTTCCTCATCGCAAGATACATAAACGGGTTTAAAAGTTACAGAAGTTCCGTCAAAATCTGTTTGTCGCAATCTGTAAAAATATGTTGTATTTTGCATAATCCCTTCGTCAACAAAACTATATGATAGTTGTGAGTTTGAATTTCCTGCACCATTAATTCGGGCAATTTCTTCGAAACTTAGAGCATCAGTACTTCTTTCCAAAGTAAAGTAATCGTTATTGGTTTCGGAGACCGTCGTCCAAGAGATTACAACCTCACTATTACTACATTTTGCCTTAAAATCTAATAATTCTACAGGCAATGTACTAAATCCAAGTCCAATTCCGAATTCGGAGAAAGTACTGATATCTTCTCTAACAGCATATCCACCACTAACTACCTGTGCAGAGAAAGTTGATCCTGTAGGAATACTCCATGTAGAACCATCGACTGATCCGATTGGACGTTTAAGAATGCAATAGAGGTTATCGTTTGCAGATGTTAATCCGAAGTTTTCAATATTAAGATCTAAATCATAAAATCCATCGAAGGAGCCATTAGGTTTAAGTCCCCAAATTCCATAATCGGATACCTGAGTGTACATTATATCCCCTTCGGTTAAATTAGATGGAAAGTTTGTGTTTACAGCAGCTGGAGATTCTATAAAATAAGCATCAATATAAAAAAGGCCATCAGGTAATTCTCTGTTATTAAGAATAGCAATGTTTGGTTTATCAGTTCCTCCGAGCGGGAAATAATAATCCTCGTTACTTACATCATCCATAAATCTTTCAAAATGGTGAGGCGAATTTGGAGCATAAACCCAACTTTGATCAAAATTTCCTGTAACAGCATCCGAATCGTCATTTTGGATAATAACTACGCTAGTTCCGTCACCCAAAACCATAACACCATTTGTTAGTGTTAAAGTAACTCCATCCATCATCCAAAATGGATCCTGAATACTGACCCCATTAGCGGTTGAAGGTGAAACGACAGTTTGAGCAATTTCAACGTTACATAATTGATCAGCAGCTCCTGTACTGTTTGTTGTAACTGTTTGTAGTTCATCTCCATTAAAAATAACAGTTGAAGTTGACAAAGCTAAAAAGCTCAATTCATTTGTCCAGTCACCAGAGTTTTCAAAAACTGACGAATTAAATAAACTAAGTACTCCATAGTTTGCCAAATCGTGATTTTTATAGGTTCTCGCGTTATTAATTGTAAGAGTTCCGGCAGCAGTTATTTCGGTTTTTTCAAATTTTCCATTATCAATTTCACCATCAAATTCAATTATGCCCATCACTCTAACTTTTGCATCAGTATAAGTGTTTGTTGATGCAGTTCCTCCATTGATGTACTTTCCTGCTCCATTCATTATAAAGAAATTATCTTCATCGGTTTGAATAAAACTTCCATTGTTTGTAAGGTCTTCTTGAATAATAAACCCAAGCACCCCGGGCATTCTAACTACCGTTACCTCATCGCTTGTATTTGCGCAAGTACCGCTTGAAATTGTCCAAGTAAATGTGTATAAAATATTTTCGCTGATTCCTGTTACTTCGGAGTTAGGATCGTTAGGACTCACAATTGTTGGACCTGAGGGTAAAACCGACCAAGTTCCTGTTCCCTGATTAGGAGTATTTCCCTGCAAATTGGTGGTAGAACTGGAAATTGTCTGATCTGTGCCTGCTGTTGCAGCAGAGGGAGAGGAATTATTGACCACCAGATTTGCAGAGGAAATACATCCATTTCGGGATAATGTCCATCTATATGTGTTTGTCGGCGTTCCGACATTAGTAACTGTGGTATTATAAGCTGTTTCATCAGCAAAAGTTCCTGATCCGCTAACAACTGTCCATTCGCCTGTTGCAGCCGGGGTTAGACTTGCAGGATTATTACCATTTAAAGTTAGTGTTTCTGATGCATAACAATCAGTTAAAGGCGAACTAGTAACACTTGCCACGGGTGGCAAATAATAGGTAATAGTAACATCATCACTAAGAGAACATCCATTATTTGTTATTGTCCATGTAAATGTATTTGCTGTTCCTGCATCGGCACCTGTCATGTTCGATACATTTGTGTTGTATAGTGTATTATCGTCGAAAACTCCTGTACCGGCAGTTACTGACCAAAGCCCGGTTCCATAAATTGGAATATTTGCTTCGAGTTGATAAGTTGCATTGCAAGAACCGACATCAGTACCGGCATCGGGTGTGGTTGGTGTATTATTATTTACAGTTAGGTCAGCATAATCAGAACACCCTGTTGAAGTGTTTGTAACTGTCCATCTGTAAATATTTTCACCTTGTCCCACCGAAGAAACCTCAGTGTCGTAATCTGTATCATCAGTAAAAGTTCCGGCGCCGCTAACTACTGTCCATTTTCCGGTGTGCCCCGAAGCAGGATTATTACCACTAAGTGCAGCAACTGTAGAAGTATTACAAATATCAATATCAGAGCCAACACTTACAGTAATTGGATCGCATTCAAACGTGAATCTAATACGTGGCTTTCCGTTATATGTATTTGTTATATTGTTACTACATTGCTCAGACCAATCTGATTCGACTGCAGCCATTTGATCAGCAACATCATTAAATAAATAAATTGATGCTCCAACAGAATAATATGAACATGACCAGCATATATCAAATACAATGTTACTTGTTCCATCCCAAGCAAAATTGGAATCAAAATCTATTTGTTGCCATCCTGTTCCTGATGGGCTAAAAGTATGTTCTGCCTTAACTGTTGTGGACGCATCGCTATTATGAGATGACGCATCACTTGCAGTAGTATGACCCATTTTTACTGAATAGTTTGTTAGCTCCATTAGCGCATGGTTTGAAATAATGTCCCAAGATACAGCTTGTATGTCACGGGCAGTTCCGGTTCCAAGTCCCGCAGCAGTTAGGGCAGAATTGATTTCGGCAGCTGTATATACAAATTGTACCCTATAGTAGCGATAGTAATTTGTATAGGGTGATGGATCATCACCACTGCTAATATCTTGGGTTCCAACAATAACATTTAGCTGTGGAAAAGCGCAAACTGATATCAATAATGCAATTATCAGCAAATATGTATTTTTTATTAAACTTCTTATCATGGCGTTTTAATTAGTTTAAAGTTTTTACTAGCATTGATTAGCATATTTCTGACTAATAGCAGGTAATTGTCAGAATCGACATAAAATTGCACATCTGTACCATCTATAACAACATTGTCGAATGAGAAATTACTTTCATAAGTACTATCATCAGATTGTAAATTTACTTTTTGAGTTGATGTACCACTAAAAGTAACATTGGTTGATTCATCATTTGGATGCACAAAACTTCCTCCCTCATTAAACCAGTTTCCTTTAATTTCGATATCGTATGTTTCATCAATATCAAGCGAACCTGCCGAAAGAGTGAGATTATTATTGATTGTTAAGTTGTCGTTTAACACCACGGAGTTTTCCTTAATTGGATCTCCTGCATTAGGGATATCAGCAAAAGGTAAACTCAAATTATAAAACGCATCTCCATCAGAAATAAGTTGCTGATTTTGATCCCCTCTAAAATATACAGTTCTATCAGAGCTATCAAAGCTACCGCCTAGATTACTCCAATTTCCCTCAATCATGATATCTTGATCATCGGCATCGAATGTCCCGGCAGAAATATCTAAATCATTTTCGATATAAAGACGATTTGTTTCCAAGTCAACTGTTCCTCCGGAATTGTCTATGTCAATATTATAAAATTTATTTACTGAGTTATTTGTAATTGTTTGAGATTTTGCCTCAGCATTACCATCAAATGTTACAGTGTTATTTCCATGAGTAAATGTAGATGAATTTAGATTATACCAATGACGTCCGACAGGAAAATCGAGTCCACTACAATTAAAATCACCATTTTTGATAATCATATCGTTATCCACATCAATTGGGCAACGCAATATTGTTGACTTGCTATCAGACTTATCTACCTCGAGATCGTAGAAAGTTTCCATGTTTACAGACGTACCCGTGATTAAGATATCGTCGATACATAATCCGGGGGAGTTTCCACCTGAACCATCGTCTTGCCATCTAAATTCTAATGTTACGTTTCCGTTTGCGTACTCACTGATATCAAACCTAGGAGATATTTGGTAAGATGTCTTACCATGCATATTATCCATTAATAAATTGCTATTAACATAAACTTGTCCGAAATCATCTCCGTCTTCCCCGGCACATCTCCACCAGAATTGCAACTCTGCAGTTTCGTAACCTGTAAGATCAATTGTTATTGATGCTGAGACATCATCACTTGAACTGTATAAATAATCATAAGGGACATTATCGCTATCTGCTTTAATTGCAAGATCCCAATTTGAATTATGAGCAGAACCAGATGTTCTCATCCAAGTATCTGAACCACTTTCAAGAGTATAACCTCCATCATCACTTTCGAATCCTTCATAATAAAGTATTTCGGATGGTTCCTTTATGATAAAAGAGTCGGAAGCTCCATTAAAAAGAATTTTACCATTATTTGGGGTATAAGTGCCATAGTTTACATAATGCCCTTTGAGAGATAAAACAGATGCGTTGTCAGTTTCTATTCCGCAACCATTAAAAATAGTTAAATCGCCAGGTAAAGCCAAGCTTGCCTGTGTACCATTTCCTACGATTAAGTTGTCGTTATTATCTTTCCATGTAAATGAATTGCTAACAGTAACATCTAAACCGGCAGTTCCACTATCGCCAATAATTAAATCTCCAACAGAGTTTACAATCATATCATAAAACGTAATATCAGATGTGCCGCTAATAGTTTGATCTGCATCACCTTTAAAGATTATTTCACCGGTGCCATGAGTAAATGTACCGTTATTTATAAAATCTCCGTAACATCTAATACGATTATTCTGCGCATTTAATGTTCCACTACTGATAGTAATATCATTCAAAATATTAACTTTAGTATCGGTTGCATCATCCAACAAAACAGCCCCTGCTGATTTATTAATGATAAGATTGTTAAATGTCTCTGCACTTTCGGTTCCCGTAATTTCAATGTTGTCGATTGCAAATCCATAATCTCCGGGATCAGATGGAAAATCAAAACTATAGGAAATTAAAAACATCCTAAAAGTTAACTGAGTCTCTTTATTACAGTATGCATCAAGACTATATGAATCTGTTGACCATGAACTAGGAGTGGATGAAGTATAAAGAGCATCATCAATTTCAACTCCATCAGCTAGAAAGACACCTGTAAATTCATCAGTACCTGTACCGTGGCAATACCAATCGAATGAAATATCAGCACTACTAACATCAGTAAGGTCAATCTTTTTTTGAGCGTCAACATAAGAATTATTATCTTCTGTTCCATCATAGAAGTACCCCGGTTCGTCGTCGCCTATATCGTATAAAGCAAGATCGTAGGTTCCGCTTGATGGTGCAAGTCTGTCTCCGGCAACAGCCCCTGATTGCTTTCTCCACTCGGTTTTTCCGGGGACAACTCCTAACGACCATCCGGCAGTTCCGGCGTCGCTGTCTTCAAAACCGGTTGAGTAAACTACTACTTCGGGGCCATTTTTAAGGATAGTTGAGTTTCCGCTACCATTAAAAGTTACTGTCCCACTACCCGGGATAAAAAGTGCATAATTTGTCCAGTTTCCTGCAATTGTAAGATTAAAATCGTTAATGTCAAATGTTCCGTCAGAAATTGTAAGACTGCCAGTTAATGTAAGATCATTATTAATTAGTGTAATAGTGCCAGAATTATCAAGACTGAGATTGTAAAGGCTATTAGTTCCCGGGTCGATAGTTTGGTTACCGGGTGATGTAGCACATCCATCGTTTGTCAATGTAATTGTTCCCGTGCCGGCATTAAGAGTTCCGCTAAGATCGAGGTCTCCGTAAACAGATAAGGTATAACTACTTAAGCCAACCGAAGCTCCCGACTCAACGGTAAGACTCCTAACAGAGGCATTTGCTGACAAAATGGGATAATTTGACAAACCTGAAACAATGTTTATATCATCTTCGCAATCAGGAACTACTCCACCGCACCAGTTTGAGGCTGTATTCCAGTTTGTATTTGTTGTTCCTGCCCAAGTAGAACCATTATAAGTAGTGTAAACCAATACATTATTAGCCCAAGTCTCCGAAGCGACATTAATTGCTTTAAGTGTTATACGATACTCTGCATCAGAATCGCTGAGAGTAAATGAATATGGGGATGTAACATTTGTAATAATATTTGAGCTTGTAGAGGCATTGCAACCTGAAGTATTACACCAGTACAAATCATAAGAATCGGCACCTGCTGAAGCATCCCAAGTAATACTAATACTTGTACCCGCACAAGCTTCTCCATCTGATAATGTAATCGCAAATGCTCCGGGAGCACCAATTATCGAAATGCAGGAACTAGTAACAGCAGTTAATGCGCCACTATTAGTTGCAGTAATTTTTAAACCGTTAGGCGAACAGTTTTCGGTAGCATCATATTGCACATCGCTCCAACTTGCAACACCCGAACTGATAGCTTGTGTTAAGCCGCTAGCAGAACTTAGTGTTCCAGATCCAGTATTTTTTGATAATGTTACATTTCCGGTAGCATTTACATCTAAATTTCCATTAGCATCAGTTGCGTTAACTCTAACATCAAAATCCTGTGATTGGGCTTCAATACTGCCAGGCTCAGAGGCATGAAATTGCAATTCGGTGGCCGTTACGGTAACTGTTATATTATTGCCTTCGATATCGGCAGAACCAAACTCGTCAGCAAATCTCGAACCATCAATAGAAGCTGTAAATCCATGATTGTCATAATCAATGCGGAAATCTAAAATGGTATTATCAGTTAAGTTTGAACTATTGAGATAAATATAAATTGACAATGATTTAGTTGTTCCATCTGCTACATTCAAATTCCCCGATGTAATCGGAATATCAATGTATGTGTCAGTAATTGTAGGCGAGCCAATTGTTACAAATCCAGATGCATCATTATCATAAAGTTTTATACCTTGAATATAATCTGTCCAATCAGCAGCATTATTATTACCTGGTTTTATTCTGATATTGGTAACTTTTGTAGGTTGTCCGTCAGCAGTGCCCATATCAGTAATGTCAAAAGCAAAAACTTCCTGAGCTTCGCCGTCTGTATCTTTAATTGATGCAATATTTGCTGCTGCAACTTGTGTCGTTGGTGCTTCAGCTTCAGAGTCTAAGTCTAATCCAAAGTTGCAGGTAACTTTCCAATCATCGAGCGATGGACTTGCTCCAGATAAAGTTGCTTGCAAATATAATGTTGGATATGTTGTAGTATTTACACTTGACAAATCAATAGGACTTGTTGATGTAGGAGCAATAATCTCGGTGGAGCATGATGCATCAGAATATACACCGACTTCAACAGTGCCAGTACCTGATGCTGTCCAACTAAGCTCATCCCAACCTGAAGCACCATTGAAAGAAGCGTATTGGATGGCGGGAGAGGTAGTGGTGGCATTGTTAGTGAGAGTGAGATTCATTAATAAATATAACCCATCCGAAGAGCCTGATAGATTTAAGGACGATGGAAATGCTCCATAGGTATATGACCAATACTCATCTACTTCACCAGTTCCAGTTGAATTTCGATATACGTATGTAGAACTGCTGCTTACCTGAAAAGCCAAGTAATAACTACCAGCAGCGATATCAGGAGTTGTAGTTGGTGTAATTTCATTTAACCCATTAACGGCAGTTACAGCATTTGTCTCAGCAATTTTGCTATTACTACTATTGTATAAAGCCATTCTTACGGTACCAGAAACATTCCCAAGGTAAATATTTAACGTGCTTAAGGTACCTGCACTTGTAATATTTACAGGAATATAGGCAACATAACCTGCCCATCCGGTATTGTATGATCCAGCAGATCCAGTATTCCCATAGTCTTCATCTCCTGCTGCAACAATAGTCCCAGTGTTAAACTGCTCGATTTCTGTCTGAAACCAATCCACATCACCGGAGGATTTGTAAGTAAATGAGTAAGTTTCGGTTGACCAAGAGCCCCAAGATGAGCCGCTGTCATCAGATGCACGAACACGCACGTAGTAGGTTACTCCATTTGTTGTCGGTAGAGCTGTAGAAAGTGAACTACATTCTAAATCATATTCTGTTCCACTAGAATATGTGCTGCTAAATGTTTGTGTAAATGCTGTTCCACTAAAGTCAGATGCAGTATTTATTTCTATTTGAAATCGATCAAATGTGGATGGATGGGTTGCAGAAGCTCTAAATGTGGGAGTATTGTCGTTTATCAATGTATTGTTAAAAGCAATCTGACTGGAACTACCAATATTAAATAGTTGTGGATTACTTGGCCCTGATATATACGAGAACTTCATGTTTGGACGATTGCTTGTTCGATTCCAAGCTGCGATTGAACAACCAACTCCGGTATCGTCATAATTATAACAGACAGTATTGCTAACAGATGTGTAATAAAATTCATCACTATCAGACATATAATCTGAACCTAAATCCCAACATATCTCAATAACAATATTGCTAGTTCCATCCCAAGTAAAATAATCAGTAAATACTATTTCATTCCAACCAGTACCAGTAATTTCAAAATCATCAGAATAAACTGTCGTAAAAGATGGTGTCAACCAAGAAGCAGAGCTAAAGGATGAAGATGTAGTGTGAGCAATTTTAACATTAAATCCAGTAAACGCAGTCGTACTACTCTTAGAGTAAATATTAAACGATAAAGATGTTAATTGAGCACCTGATACTAAACCAGCAGAACTTAATTCGGAACTGGTAATTATAAATTGATTTCTTGAATCTTCATAATATCCTCTAAATAAAGAAGGTACATCATACGAGTAGTTAGTGCCAGTTCCAATCGTAATCGTACTCTGCCCCCACCCCTTTTCGCTAAAAAACAATATTAAGGTTGCACATATACCAATAGCATATAAGATTTGTTTCATGGTTGTCTTTAACATAATCTCCAATTTAGTTTGTTTGTCGAACAATAATTCCCAACAACAAATTTATTGAATAAGTTACTTAAAAGTTAAAATACTATTAATAAATGAGTATTAATTGATAAATTATGACAGTTATTTGGGTTAAAAATGAGCTTTGTAGGAAATATTTGGGGGTTTATGTGATTTATCTGATGCGGAATTAAATGTGTATATTCTTAAAATAGCTTTAATACTTGTAAGTAGTCTCCTTCCCAACAGAACAATACAATTGAATGCAGAGTAATATTCTTACAATACTTTTAGTCTTCATTTTGCATTATAACTGACTCTACAAATCAATTAGTAAAATTAGCTTGATCGAGAATCTCTGCAAATACCCAAACAAATCAATCGTCAACTGTTTTATATGTCCAAGGTTTGCCAATAATAAAGGATTCAACATTAAGATCCATCAACCTCTGTTTCTCTTTAGCAACATCCTCTTTGTTATCAAAAAAGTCTGAGCAAATAAAATAAAAGTAAGCTTCTGAATCCTGAATAATTGTTGTACTCAATCCCAACTCACGCAATAATATTTTTTGTCCTTGTTTTGCTGTCTCGAGATTAAGATATGCTCCAACGATAACACAAAATTTTTGATTAGTATTTATTTCATCTTTAAATATCTCGTCATTATTTGAGTTGGAATCTGTATTAATGATATGGCTGTCTTTAACATCATTCTCTTCAAATTCTTCATCTTTTAATCCATGCTGATTTTGTATTTGCTTAAGAAGCTCTAAATCTTCAGGACTAAGTTTTGAATTATTTTTTAAATTATCAATCTCCTCTTTTAACAACTTCATTTCTTCATTTGTCTTTTTAATATTTTCATTTAACTGATCATTTTTATAAATAACCTCATCAATTTTTTGAGACTGGTTTTCAAGACTGCTTTTTATTGCTTGATTCTCAGCTTTATCAATTTTCTTATAATTAGGCATATCATTTCTTCTTTTCAGTCTATACCCGATAATAACTTCATAACTTGAACCTGAATATCCTGAAATTTCGCCAAGGCTATACTCATATCCACAACCTACAGTTAAATCATCGTACAAATTAAAACCTATAGCAAGATAAGCATTTGAATTATACCTGTATCCAATACGGGTTTGTACTAAATCGTTATAAGAAAGATTAACACCGGCCTCAAACTGTATCGGCAACCCTATAGTTGATCTGCCGACAACAGAAGGTTCTACGAGAAACTTTTCATTTGCAAATATAAATGTATAGCTTAATTGACCAACAAAATGTTGTACCAACTGATAATTTAAATAATTTCCATCAATTTGTGACTTATAATTTAGCCTAGTCCCAGTTAATTGAAACACTGAAAATCCAAAATTGAGATTTCTAAATTTATAGTTTAGTCCGGCATCTGCACAGAAATTTGTAGCATTTTGCACATTACTAAACAATAAAGGGTCCTCGATCTCATCTGTTCTTATATTATTAAAATCAAGCTGTGAAGTCACAATACCAGGACTAATGGCCATTGAAAGAAAATGTTTTTCTCCCAGTTTTAAACAATAATTATATGAGCCCCCAATTGTAGTTTTTCTTAAAAAATTATCACTGTCAGAAATCACAAACGCTCCTAATCCAATATTTCTATCAGAAACTCTTGTTTCTATGCTAACAACTGTGATTTCAGGTGCTCCTGGAATATCTTTCCATTGCTGACGGTTTATCCAAAACAATTTAGTGCCCGAATCTCCTGCTTTGGCAGGATTTAATAGATAGCCGTTAATAAAGTTAAAGTCAGTTATAAAAACCTGTTGAGCTTTAATAATACTTGATGATATTGATATTATTATTAAAAATATTATTGTTTTTTTCTTCATTTTATTATCTGTTTCTTAATAATGAAACACTTCCTTTATAAATCACTTCAGAATCTTCAAAAGATATTACATAATAATAAGTTGCATCAGGCAAAATATCACCATTCATATTTTCGCCATTCCAATCATTATTATATGCTTGTTTTGAAAAAACCAAATTTCCAGCTCTGTCAAATATGTTAACTGTGCATGATGAATAATTCTCGATATTTCTGATTTTCCACGTATCGTTATAACCATTCCCATCAGGAGTAATGATATTGTTTGGGAATAGCTTAAAGTCTTCTTCTACAACTATTTGCACAGTGTCTGTATTTATACAACCATTGATATCCTCGCCCTGTAAAATATACTGAATAGTTTTCGGCGGAGTTGAAATAGGATTTGAAATAATTGAATTTGACAAATAAGTGGATGGAAACCAGTTATAAATCATCGCTCCATTTCCAGAAAGCTGCACCTCATCCCCTTTACTAATTAAAAAATCATCACCTGCCGAAATCTGAGGCAAAGAATAAACTTGTACATATCTAATAAGAGAATCTAAACATCCATTTTGCGAATTCACTAACAATCTTAATCTATAAAACCCAGGAGAATCATATAGGTGGTTTGGTTCCGAAAGAACAGAAGTTTCACTATCGCCAAAATCCCAATCAAAAAACATTTGCCCTGACTGTATAAAACTTTGATTTGAAGGATTTATTGGAGTTCCGTCACAAACACTGTTAACAACAAAATTTGCAATTGGCATAAAATCGACTGTTACCGGTTCTGTAGTTTCAGCTATACATCCATAGTTTGATGTTACTGATAAATTAACCTGATAAGTATCAGGATTTAGAAATTGTTTAACCGGATTTTGTTGCATTGAGTTTGTTCCATCGCCAAAATCCCATTGAAAACTATTTATGCTACCACTTTCAATTTGAGTATCATCAAAAAAGTATGATTGTTCGCCATCGCAAACATTAGTGGAAATAAAACCAACTTGCGGTATTGGAAATACTTTTAGATTTTTCTCAATAGAGTCGGTACACATCCCATTTATTGTCGCAATTAGCTTTATATTATAATCGCCTGCACTCGAAAATTGAATTTCTGGAGATTGCAAATCAGATGTTTGCATATTATCAAAATCCCAAAGATAATCAACATCACCCCATTGATATGTTGTTTGATTTTGAAATTGTGCCAGATTATATAAACATACGTCATCGACTATAAAATTGACATCAGGTAGTGAATTAACATTAACGAAATGAGAAACACTATTTTGACACAAACTATCTGTACTAACAGTTAAATTTACCAAATAAGTTCCTGGTGAAGAATAGTAATGAACAGGTGACTCTGTGTCAGATGAATTACCATTCCCAAAGCTCCAATTGTAAATAATATCGTTTTCGTCATATACTGTCTCATTAATGAAATGCGTAGAATCAGTAAAGCAAACATCTTCAAACGAAAATTCCGCAATTGGTTGAGGGTTAACATCTACTGAAACTGATAATGTATCTGTACAATAATTATTTGTTACTGCTGTAAGAACTACATCATAACTCCCAGATTCTGTATAAGTGTGTTTAGGATTTAACATAGTTGACGAGCCTCCGTCACCAAAACTCCAAAAGTAACTTGCATTACCACTTTGGAGAATACTGGTATTTTGAAAGTTCATTTCTGCCCCTAAGCAAACATTATTAAATAGGAATGATGGGTTCACCCGTGGAAATACCTCTAAATCTCTTGTTAGAGAATCTGTACACCCAGATACCGAATGACTTACTATTAATTGTACACTATAATCTCCCGCATCAGAATAAATGTGAAATGGATTTTCATCACCAGATGTTGTATTGTCTCCAAAACTCCATATATAGTTGAGTACTCCGCCACCAGGCGTAAATGAATAATTCTCAAAATTAACTGTGTCTCTATCACAAACATCCTCAGTAACAAAATTAACAATTGGTGAAGGACGAACAGGAACAATTGCAACAGTGGAATCAATACACGAATGATTAGACATAACAATCAACTTAACAGTATAGTTTCCATGAGAAGAATAGGTATAAACAGGATTATATGAGTTATTACCGTCTCCATTTCCAAAATCCCAACTATTGCTTACAATATTTCCTGATGATATAGAAGAATTGTTTTGAAAAGTAGTGGCATGAGTATAACAAACAGTATCAAAACTAAATGACACTACAGGTGTAGGGTGCACAACTATGGTTGCAAATTCCGAGAAATCATTACCGCATGCACCACTATTAACCAATGCCCTAAAACTGGTTGTTTGTAATAAATTACTATAGCTTAATGTATGAGTTATATTTGCTGTATCGTTCCAATTGGTTCCGTAGTCATGTGAATATTGCCAATTGACAATATCCCCTGTATAGTCAGATAATAGTACAGTACCACTATTGGAGCCACTACAAGCGACTCCCTGTCCAGTTATAATACCACCATTAACAGGCTGTGATACATCCAATAAAATACTATTACTATACTCACTTCCGCATACACCACTTTGAACCATTGCGCGATAATATCCAGTTTCTGTAAGATTATTGTAATACAATGTATCATTGATGCTTTGAATAACAATCCATGGTTCATTACCTGTTTGAGATTTTTCCCATTGAATTATTTCTCCTTGATATCCGGTTAAGTCAAAAAAACCTGAATTTGTGCCAGCGCAGACATTATCAGCCCCAGAAAGGATCCCTGCATTTGTTGAATTAGAGACTGTTATTAAGACTGAATCACTATAAACAGATGAACAAACACCACTTTTAATTTCTGCTTTATAAATAACAGTTTGTGACAAGTTGTTATAATTTTGAAAATCTGTTGTATTTGAGATATTATTCCAGTTAAGTCCTCCATCATTTGACGACTGCCATCTTGTAACATATCCAGTATAACCGGTCAAGTGTAATTGTCCTGAATTTGATGATGCGCAAACTTCGGCTGCACCAGAAATCGAACCACCAACCGACAAGGGGCTTACAACAATTTTTTTTACAGTGCTTGTATCAGATGGACTAATGCCATTTTTTACAATAGCGCGAAAATAAGATGTTTGAGTTAAATCACTTACGACCATGCTTGAATTAACATTGCTAATAGTAAACCAAGGTCCTGATAACGAATTTGACATTTCCCAATACTGCACAACCCCAACCTGACCAGATAATGATAGCGTCACAGAATTTACACCATAACAAACAGAATCAGTAGATAAACTTAAAGTTCCGCCATCTGATGGTTGAGCAGATAAGACTGTTGAAGTTAGAACTAAAACACAAATCGCACATATCAATTTAAACTTCATAGATTATTGTTTAATAATTTTGTAAGTTTCACTTTTGTTACTATAACGCATTCTCAGGAAATACATACCTGGCTGCAAGGCTCCTAGTTCTAATGTTTTAAACACATAAGATGCATTATCAATATGTTCAGAATATAAAATACGACCTCCCATATCATACAAATCGAGGATAATTAATGTTTGTCTGTTTAGTTGCAATTCATAGTAACACTCATTCTTAGTTGGGTTAGGATATAAATCGGAGGATACAATTTCTATTAAAGACTCGGATGGAGCTTCCTGAACATCAAGTGGTATAAACGTTTTCTTTGTTCCTGATATGCTTATTAGTTTTGAAATAGTATCCATACAATAATTATTCGAAGCAGCAAGAACAACCTGAAATGTTCCCTCAATATAATATACATGTGAAGGAATTGCATCCTGACTGGTTTCACCATCACCAAAAGACCATAAATAATTATCTGGTTCCGGGAAAGATACATCAACAAATCTTACAGTATCACCACGTTTTGCTTCTGATGCTGCTAAGAAATATGCAGTTAATGAACTTTCGCTATACTGTATCAGCACAGAATCTCTAGAAGTACAACCAAAGCCGTTTGTTACCTGTACCCAATACATACCTGAATCTGCTACCATTACACTCGTTTCTGTAGAACTAAAATCTCCTGAAGATCCCCATAAATATGAATCGCCATCATCACCAGCATCAATAACTGCTATTTGATTTGAACATAAATATTGATTTTCGCCCAAATTTACCTCTGGATTACTATTGAAGCTCACATATATTGAATCTGTAGAATAGCAATCATAAGAATTCCCGACTTCAACAAAATAATTTCCTGTTTCTACTACAGACATATTTTCTGCATTCGAAAGATCATTCCATAAATATGACTCAAAACCTTCGCCAGCATGCAATACATATATTTCTCCAACACAAAGAGCAGTATCATTCCCTAAATAAATATCTGGTAAAGGATTTACTGTAACATTTACCGTGTCGCTTATGATACAAGAATTACCACCAGTTATTGTTACAGAATATTCTCCAGTTTGATCCACAAAGACTGTCTGACTTACAGAACTATTATTCCATAAATAAGTTGATCCCGGATTTTGAGCATCAAGCATAATATTTCCACACACGATAGTATCGGCACCAAAAGGGAATACGGGCAAATTATTAAAGTTTACAATAATTTCATCATTTGCTGTACAGCCATTATCATCAGTAACAGTTAGAGAGTATGTTCCTTCATCATTAACAATAATGCTGGCACTAGTTTCGTTAGTTGACCATAAATAATCTGGGAAAACCAAACTTTGTGATAATTCCACATTTATTCCTTCACATTCGGTAATATCGTCACCCAAATTAATAACAGGCGATTGATATACCTGAACAAATACTGTTGTGTCACCAGGACAACCCTGATAATCTATATCAACTGAATAGTTTCCCGACTCGTAAACTGTAAGTGTCTGATTAGAAGATACTTCGGTGCCATCAAATGTCCACAAGTATGTAGCTCCAGGATAATCTGCGTCAAGAATTATTGAATCGCAAGTCTCGAGATAATCTCCACCCAAATCGACAACAACAGGAACGTTTAGCAAAACATGTACAGTGTCAGATTCAGAACAATTATCAGCATTGGTAACCGTAACAGAATAGTATCCACTAGTATTAACAGTAACACTCTGACTTGCAGCATTATTCGACCAGTGATACGTGCATGATGGATTTCCTGCATCAAGAACTAAGGTATTAAAACAATGATGGATTTCATCCCCTATATCAACACTCGGAACAGGTTTAACAATAACTGGTTTAATCAAAGTATCGCTACATCCATATTGAGTTAATGCTACAAGCTCTGCTTGATATGTTCCATCAGAACCGTAAACATGCTCAGGATTTAGTGCCGTAGAATTATTCCCATCACCAAAATCCCACGAATAAGAGAGAGTTCCCAAACCTGTAGATGAATAATTATTAAATAAACTGGCATTCCCATTGCAAACAGGTTGGCATACAAAATCAACTGACGGCAACGGATAAACATGAATATTATGTTCAATATATCCTACACAGCCTGACTCAGATGTCACATTAAGAATGACAGTAAATGTACCTTCTGTAGCATACACTTTATCTACATTCTCGAGAGTGCTGCTAGTGCCATCACCAAAACTCCAATTATAATTAAGATTTTCAATACCTGATATTGAGCTGCCGTTGACAAAATGTACAGTATCTCCAAGGCAAACATCATTATAAGTAAAAGATGCTATTGGTAGAGGATTTATATTAATAATATGTTGTATTGTATCTGAACATCCATATTCTGATAAAGCAATTAGACTAACATCAAAATCTCCAGAATTTGCATAAGAAATAATTGGATTTGGAGTAGAATTAGTCATCCCATTACCAAAATTCCATAAATATGTCAACGTTCCTTCCTGAGATGTGGAGGTATTATGAAAAATCGAGGGATCCTGTAAGCAAACATTAGCATCGTCAGTGGTAAAACCTGCGACAGGAGATGGATAAACGTTAACAGTTTGTGTTAATGAATCGACACATCCAAGAGAACTTGAAACTGTAAGTTGAATAGGGTATGATCCAAAGGCTAAATACTGATGAACAGTATCAATGTTAGGATTAGTACAATTTACTACAGTACCATCACCAAAATCCCAAGTGCAAAAATTTACATTAGCTGTTGTATTATCAACTATTACAGGGTTGTAATCGCAGACATTATTATAGCTAAAACTAACATCTGGTAAAGGGTGCACGATTAGGTTTTTACTAAATGCAGAATGACAGTTTGCATTCGTATTTACAGTTAATGTAACTGCATAAGTCCCAGGGCTAAGATATGATTTTACGGGTTCAAAATCGGTAGAACTGCTACCATCACCAAATTCCCACAAATAAGTTATTGGTAGAGTTGATGGGTCGGAGTTTGTATTATTAATAAAATTATACTCTTCACCAGGACAATTAAAAACTCCTCCTACCAAATCAAAATCTGGGTGTGGCAAAGAATCATGAACAACAATAATAGAGTCTATAGAAAAACATCTGTATGGATCTGTAACTGTTACATAATACCAACCTGCGTTAGTAACAGGAATTGTTTGTGAGGTTTGCCCCGTGCTCCAGTAAAAATAATTTCCAGTATTTTCTGCATTTAGATAAGCTGTACTACCGGCACAAATTCGCATTGTGTCGCCAATATTTACAATTGGAGGATTGTCACAAATGTGGTCAGCAACAGTAATTCTTGTATCGCTATGCAGATTTAAATTGTCAGAAACAAGTGTATTGGCTTTATTTAGAGCAGTATCAACTTCACCATACTTGTTTTCGAAATAGTAACCTTGAGTGTAAGATGTAAACAATCTAAAGTCTTTTTCAGTACAATTAATATCCCAAAAATCTGTACTGTCCATATAATATACTTCAACTCCCATATTCTGCCCGGAGTTTGTTGCAAAAACATTATAATATTTTTTTATACTGCCATCTGTTACAGTGATTTGAGAAGTATGGCCGCGTTCAACCCTTACATTGCCTGTTCCTGAACCGGAAAAATGCATACCCATTCCCATTCCTGTCTTATTAATAAAATCAGTTATGGATGCGATAGTATAGACATATCCACTTTGTCCCGTAACCCGACTTGAATCGCTTTCAGCTCCAAGTGTGCCAAAACTTGCAAGATCAGAGTTATTTAAATAAACATCATAACCATTCAAATCGATAATTCCATTACCAAAAAATATTGTATCCTTAACTGCCAGATTTGTACCTAAGCATAAGCTGCTATCAACTTTCTGCATAAATATTTTATTCAACCTAACCGGGTTGCCATAAATACGCTGAATACTATCACCGACAAATCTTATTAAACCCTGTTCAGTTTCGCCGAAAACAGAATCAATAGCATTATTTAAAATATTTCCTTTTAAAAATATATCTCCAGAGTTCGTAATTCCACCATCCTCAATAATAATACTTCCATCAATAAACATTGGAGTCCCGTTAAGGAGTTTAACATTACTCCCTCCGGTAATAACGACACTATCTTGTGCTGTTACACTGACAGATAAGATAGCCAAAAAGTAAAACAAGAAGGCTGTTTTGCTTATTACGAATTTTCTATATAGTTTTTTATTCATGTTTTGAACATTAAAGTTTAATAATGTAGGCAAGAACGTAATATGGGGGGCGGTTTTCGTGGGAATTATTACTACCTTTATAATGAACATCATGATTATGTGTATCTTGGTCAAATGCATATGTAATTTTATTTTTTAATACCGGGAAATAATCATTATCTTCCCATTGACCACTTATTGGAGAAGAATATGAATCTGGTGTTGTATCTTCTCCACCTAAAGCAATTGCCTCATCATCATCATCACCACAGTTATTCCCAAAAACCTCATCATCTAAATCTGGGTTAAAACCGTGGCGATGTGAATATTCCTTGGTTGTATGATCATGCGCAGGCATTTCACCCCTTGTTAATTCAACTTTATCTGCACCACCTCTTTGTCCCGTAGAAAATGTTGAATCAGAATCATAACTCACAAAATTACCAGTACTATCTCTTTTAATTAGTTGTCTTTCTCCAGCCCCCATTACAAACCTACCACTTAAATCAGGAGTAGTAAAGTTCCCACCAGCTTCCCAAGTTGCTGTACCCCCATTACACCAAGCCCAACCTTCAGGAATTGAACCAGTAGAGCCATACCACAATACAATTGTTCCTGCCGGAACTAAATCATAGCCATTTTCTTTTATTTTTCCTTTTGCGTTAATGCTACCTCCAACTTCGAGTTGATTATCAATACCAGCATTAACGCCCATTCTGACTTTGCCATTAATATACGCACCATTAGTTGGAGCTATACTATCTTTACCAACTGCAAGGTTTCCTACAACAGTAAATTTACTCTGAGGGTCTGTAGTTCCAATACCCACACCAGAATTACTGTTCATAATAGTTGGACTGATATTTTGCTCTGCAGTTGGATCGCTCAAATCCACCTTTTGCCCCCATGCAGGCATAGAAATCCAATCCGTTCCATTGTAATAACAGAATAAATTAAGCTCAGTACAATAAACTAACATCCCAGCATCTGTTAAAGTTAGCGTTGCGTCTAAAGCCGACATCTCTGCTTTTGTAAGTCTTGGAATTAATAAACCTTTATTATTGGAATCAAGGTCTAAAATAGAATTATTATTTGGGCTAGTAGTATTAATACCAACCTGAGCAAACATGCTTAAAGTTAGCAAATTACAGAATATAAAAATTGTAAAAAAACGTTTTCTCATGACTTTATTATTTTATAGTTATAGTTTCGGTTTTTGAATATTGAATATTATTACTTTTTGTAATTACTGAAATTCTGTAGTAAAACACCCCTTCGTCCTTATCAATCTTATCGCTGAATTCAGTTTTTTTAATATTTCCGCTTATTGGTTTAAAATTTTCAGTTTCGTCCATCTTACGATAAACTATAAAAGATTTAATCTCTTCCTGTTCACTGACTTTCCAACTAAGATTTACACTTTTCGAACGTTTATTATATTTAGCAGTAAAACTATTCACTAAATCAAGCTCTTTATTGTCAGCTAAAATTCTAGCAGTTCTTATATCTGAGGGAACAGACAAGTTATTTGAACTATCGCAAGCAATTAAATAATAATTGTATTTTATCCCAGGTTCCGGGAATTGGTCAGTAAACATTGTAATTCCATGTATTATTTTATATGAATGCCCGTATATTTACCTAAATGATTATCTTTGCACAAAAATTAGATAAAAATGTCATTAATAAGTTTTATAGA
>JAFGVU010000179.1 GCA_016937855.1 Bacteroidales bacterium
AATATTCACAATTACAGTTTTCTCTTTTAGCCTCGTTAAATATTAAAATGCTACTAGCAATTTCATATTCTCGAGATCCTCGAACCAAAGGTTCGGGATTTCTCGAGGATTCTCGAAGAATAACAAAAATCACAGATTTTTTATTCTTCGGAACTCTAGACACTTTAGGCACTTTAGACACTTTAGACACTTTATTAACTAAAAAACAAAAAAATATGAACTTAAAAAACAGAGTAATACTAATAGGCGAAGTTGTCGCCGATCCGATCTTTCGTGAGTTTATGACTGGCAAAAAGCTAACAAGGTTTTCGGTAAAAACTGTTGATACTTATAAACGAAACAATGAGTATGTGAAAGAAACTATGTGGCATAATGTCGCAGCTTGGGAAGATATATCACAAATAGCTAAAAAGAAGTTATTTGCAGGCTGTGAAGTGGTAATTGACGGTCATCTGGTAAACAGAAAATACATTGACAAAAAAGGTGAAACAAAATTCATTACCGAGGTGGTTGCCGACACGATACTACCTAGAACCGGGACATCTGAAGCATATCAAAATTTGAAAATTGCATAATGTATTAATTCCTATAAAAAAACTCCGAACTAATTTTAGCTCGGAGTTTTTTCAAATATTCATTCGTTCTATGTTTACAAATCCTTAAAACTTATATTCATTTTCTTCGATAAGATAATCTGCAATCAATCGACGCGCATCTTTAACATTTACGCCCTCAACACAAACCAGATTTTTAATTGATTTATACATCTTGTCGGCCTCTTCTCCCTCAGCAATCGAATAAATAGCATCCATAGCTTTTTTCCCAACAACTGCAGCAGAGTCAAAAATATTAACTGCAAGCATTGATTTATAAATTTCGACATCTTGTTTCATGTTATTATCGGCAAGCTTTTTAATTCTTAAAGCTAAAGACTCTGAAGAGTAGATATGAATCATTATATCGCTTAAGTTATTGATTACTTCCTGTTCTTTGAGCAAGTCTTTACCAAACTTTTGCGAAGCAGAATGAATCAAAATAAGAGCAGCTTTTTTAAAGTTTCTGATATATCTTAATTTTTGATCGAAGAAAGTTTCTCCATCTTTTTTGTCTTCGCGACAAGTTTCCATATTATTAAAATAGTCTTCAGCAACTCCTGCCATATCAAAATCACCTTTCATTCCACGTTTAATTGCGGTTTCGACTAATAATAGACGATTGATTTCGTTTGTGCCTTCAAAAATCCTGTTAATTCGAGAATCACGATAACCTTTATCAGTGGCCATTTCAGCAGAATAGCCCATTCCGCCGTGAATTTGGACAGCCTCATCAACTACAAAATCTAGAACTTCGGATCCGTAAACTTTAAGCAGTGCTGCTTCAACAGCATAATGACTAATTGCCTCAATTGATGCTAGACCTTTATCCATACCACTGGCTTTTAATTCTGACATCATATCATCAATATCATTACTAACTCTAAAGATAGAAGACTCGAGTGCGAAAGTTCTAATAGCCTGCTCAGCAATTTTATGTTTGATTGCACCAAAAGTAGAAATCAGCACACCAAATTGTTTACGTTCGTTAGCATATTTAATAGAATCGGTTGTAGCTTTTTTGGCAGCTCCAATAACATTAGCACCAAGTTTTACACGTCCCATATGTAAAATACTTAATGCAATTCTAAAGCCCATACCACGTTTACCAATAAGATTTTCAACGGGTACTTTTACATCATTATAATATATTTGTGCTGTAGAAGATCCTTTAATCCCCATTTTATGCTCATCTGGTCCGATAACAACACCATCCATATCTTTTTCTACAATAAAAGCACTTAAAACTCTATCATTATCAATTTTAGCAAATACGACATGAGTATCGGCAAAACCTGCATTTGTTATCCACATTTTTTGTCCGTTAAGGATATAATGTTTTCCATCTTCTGACAAAACAGCATTAGTTTTACCCGAATTGGCATCCGATCCAGCATTAGGTTCTGTCAAACAATAAGCACCAATAAACTCACCACTTGCAAGTTTGGTTACATATTTTTGTCTTTGTTCCTCATTTCCGTAATACATTATTGGTAAAGTTCCAATACCTGTCGAAGCCATAAAAGCTACAGAAAAAGAATAACCTGCACCAATATTTTCTGCTGCTAGCATCTGTGTCACAAAAGATTGTTCAAACCCTCCATACTCTTCAGGAATAGCGATACCCATCAACCCTAACTCACCAGCTTTTCGAACTGTCTGAGCCATAAGCTCGCGATCTCCTTTGTCTAAATCATCTACAATTGGATAAACTTCGGTTTCGATAAAGTCTTTAATTGTCTGAGCAATCATTTGTTGTTCTTCGTTGTACTCCTCTGGAATAAAAACATTTGCAGATTCGGTCTCTTTAACAAGAAATTCACCGCTTTTTAAGTTTTTCATATTATTTATTTTAAGGTTAATTCAATATTAATATGTTGCAAAAATAAAAATAATTTTAGAAATAAGACTTATTATGTCAATTAAGCATTTTCACAAAAAAAAACAGCCCCCAAAAACGAAGGCTGAAAATCATTATGATATTGAATGGGCTTTCTAATACTCAACAAAGTTTATGTCCTCGGGTAATACAAATTTACTTTTATCAACATCTCCTGTATCAATTGTGATAATTTCCATTACAAAATCCTCTTTCCCGAGTTTCGATACAGTCTTCATTGGAATGCCTTCCCAAATCCAAACTTTAGATTCCACCGGCTCTTCTATTGATATTACCTCACAGTCTTTTCCTAAAATTGTTTCATTACCATGAAATTCGACACCATATTTTTTAAGGTCTGCCTCTGACACATCTTTATAATCATAAGATTGCGCAGCATAGTACTTCATTTTTGTTCCTTCTGTTGTACCAATACTATAATCATACTTAAAGCCATCGATAATGTATGTTTTACTTCCTGACTTTTCGCCAAATATTTCCATAACCGATTCGGTATATTGTGTGTTCCCATAATCGTCGAACCATGTTTCGATAGTCATTTCCATACTTGTGTTGTATAATAGATGTCCCGATTTTACTTTGTAAGGCTTGTTCGTTCCTGACTCGGTTGTAGTTGAATTCGCAGTTCCGGTTTCATCTTGTTTTTCTGTTTTGTTGTCTGATTTATTATCAGTTTTTGTTTCGCCTTCGTTACAGCCAATTAATACTGCCATTAGGCAAAAAAATAGAAAATAATTTAATTTTTTCATTTTAATACTTTTAAAGTTTTTACTATTTATATTGATTTAAGGAATTTGTATTGTTCGCAATTCTGAGTATAAAATTGTTGGATAATCCTCCGCTGTTGTTCCTTCAGTTTTAATTATTCCATTTTGAACATTAAACCAGTAATCTGTGTAATAAATGTTGTCTTCGCTGGTAGTTTCGCGTATTTTGATGCAGTTAAATGTGCCAGCAGGTACTGTAACGGATTGGTTTAAAGCGGTTACTGTGCGTGTGTTTGTCACATTACCGTTGCTTGTATCCCAAGTTTCCGACCAAGTGTCATTTATTGCCGGATTTGTCGTACAAAGACTTAGTTTTTTTACTGTATTTTTTTGAGCAAGATTGCAAAAGACAGAGTTATCTGAATACCAGTCAACATTTTGGATTACAATGCCTGCTATGCTCCATTTTACTTTTGCCCAACCATCGGTTCCCATTTCGGTAATTTCAAAAACTTCATCAATAACAATCGTAGGGTCTTCACTATCAAATGTGTTGTACGTCCACTTAGTGCCGGTTTTCATAAATCCAAAGGTGCTCTGGGTAATAATCGGGTTATTTGCTTCTGGATCATCTCCTTCCTTTTTGCAGGAGTAAAATACTTGTGAGAGTAATAGTAATATTGTAAGTGCTGTAATAATAATTCTATTTTTCATGTTTATATAATTTTTATGCTATTATGGTTTTATTTTATCGATTACTCAAAGACCCGGGTAACGACCCCGTAATTGTCTCCATATAATCTTTAATGTAATTTCTTAAGACCTCGTAGTCAACAATCTGCGTGATAGAACTAAATTGACCATTTATATCGTCTTCGCTCAGATAATAAACACTCATAAATTCGATGGCGTTGTTTCGCTTAACAATCCGTGTAAACTCTTCAATATTTTCCCACTGATACCTTAAAACAGCCAATGCAGATTGAGATACAGATTCGCAATATTCTACTCTGTTCTTTTCAAGCGCTTTTTCAAATCTAATAGCAGTGGCCTCGTCACCACCATCAATATTTCGACGCACCTCCTGATTCTTTTCAAACTTTGCATCGCCCGCTATCTGAGCAATATCAATATGTTCCTTGCGTACTTTTTCAAATCCATCCCAATACTTTTTAAAACTCATGTCTAATTGTGATTTCTCATCTTGATATAGCTTAATTTTTTCTTCTCGCAAGATGTTAGAATTATTCATCCTAGCATCTATTTCTTCACCATATTTTTGTTGTTCTTCTTCGGACATAGACGCAAGTTTATCCAATTCTTCATTTGTTGGGAAAGTACCTAACTGCTCTTGCATCTGACTTTCGGTAAGGTTTATGACATCCATATTCATAATTGCAATTATAGTATCAAGTTCCTCAACCAGAGTTTCAAGATGTGCATAAACTTTTTCTACTTCGTACTGTGAAGAACAGTTTAATGAATCTGGAATTGGTGGTATTTGTTTATAATACCATTCGGGAGTTTTATATTGTCCGAAGACCAATATATTTATGCCCAGCAAAACTAATATTAAAAGATTAATTTTTTTCATCACACTATAGTTTTATAAACTCTACGCGTCGGTTTTTCGCTTTATTTTCAACGCTAGAGTTAGGCACCAACGACTGAGATTCACCTTTACCCTCTGTTGAAATTCTGTCGGCCGAAATTCCAAATTCACTTACTAAGTATGCTTTAACATTTGCTGCACGACGTTTTGACAAGTCAAGATTCATAGCATCCTCTCCATCGCTGTCGGTATGACCAACAATCATAATTTTTACTTCGGGATTTTCTTTTAATACAGCTGCAATTTCTTTAACAGAGCCATAAGATTCCGGTTTTACCACATCTTTACCGCTGTCGAAATAAATACCGTACGAAACCAATTTGCCTTCGGTTAATAATTTGCTGCGCATATCGGGAGAAGCTGTTGTAATTTTAAAATTGCTGATATAAGGATAACTATATCTATCCCATCCAAAAAACCTAAATCTATTAAATTCACTTCCGGCATAAATGTTAGTGGGTACATCAACAACTTTTGCTCCTGCATGATAAATTCTAACTCTACGATTTTGTATCCAGATGATAACATGATTAACTTTTTCCTTTTGAACCATATTTTTTGTTGACTTTCCAATAATCCATTCAAGCTCGTTACCATCTTGATCTAACCCGTAACCCTTAGTTTCCCATTTATCGAGTGACAATGTAATGTGTAATCCATTTAATCCCGGATATAAATCATCCTCAATTTCACGAACATTTTCGGGGTCGGTTTGATACAATGTTAAGTCGATACCATGTTCATATTGAGCATCAGGAATAATATCAAATTCAATAATATAATTATCGGGAAATGCAATATCTTTAGGAAAACAATAAGTCGCATCTTCCCCATTCATGTGAAACCATTTGCCTTCTGCTATATTAATAGTTTTTACCTCACCTGTGCTATTTGATGTCCATAACATTGGAAAATCCCCAACAGCATCTTGCGAAAAATCCTCAAAAAATAAAATCTGATCACCGGGAATAAAGTCATATTGGGTATAACTTTCTAGTTTTGGTTTATCATCGGTTTTCTCCTCTACAGGTTTTGAATCAATAGATTCTTGAGATTCCTCAGATTCAGTTTCTGAACCAATCATTTCAGAGTTATCATCAGTTTCCTCATTTTCTGATTCATTTTTATTCTTTTTATCTTTCTTCTTAAACACACCTTTTACCCCATTCTCAATTCCGTCTAGACTTTTATCTATCCCCTCGTCAAGTCGCTGGTCAATTCTATTAGTAGTTTTATCTTCTACTTTTCCTTTTACGTCTATTTGAGCAACAGTACTTTTACTCATTAGTACAAAAGCTAAAAAACTGATTATCAACACAATAGCAATTTTCATAATTCAAATATTTTTAGTTGTTAAATATTTTGTAAATATCTTCCAATAAAAATTGTAAATCAATCCACGAAAACAAGGATTTTCATATATTTGCGAAACAATTATCCAAAAACATAATGAAACACATTTTTTTGTTTATCCTTACTGGAGCGATTTTAACATGCAACGCTCATATCTTTACAGGACTTGAATTTAGGAGCAAGGATTACAATAAAATTCTTCATTTTAATAATCTTGCCGAGAAATATCTGAATAATAATCAAACTGATAGCGCATTATATTTTTATGAGCAATCATATCTGCTGGCAAAAGAAAATAATCTGCACGAAGAAATGTGTTTTACACTAAAACAAGCTGGAATTATATGTGAAATTAACGGTAATTATTCCAAATCGCTCGAATATCTTTTTAAAGCAGATGAAATTGCGGAAGAGAATAATTT
The DNA here is from genome assembly GCA_016937855.1 of Bacteroidales bacterium. GTDB lineage: Bacteria > Bacteroidota > Bacteroidia > Bacteroidales > ML635J-15 > Bact-19. The sequence continues at coordinate 6,588 of JAFGVU010000179.1, forward strand.
AACCGAACTAAAAGCATCAATATTAATTAATATAGGTATAGTATATTTTAACTTGCAAAAACCCGACGAAGCAATTAATAATTATAATCAGGCTCTTGAAATCAGCAAAATTACCACCGATACGATATTAATGGTAAAAGCTCTAAACAATCTTGGTAACGCCTACATGACTCTTCTGCTTGACTGGAATAAATCAGAAAACTACTTTCAAAGAAGCATTGAGCTAGCCGAAAAAGTCGGTTTTGATGACGCAGTAATGGTTGGACTAAATAACCTTTGCCAAATCTATATGAACTCCAATCGAAATGAATTAGCATCAGAAACTGCAATTAAAATGCTGGAACATTATCCGGAAAATCCATACATTTACTATAATCTTGCTAATCTTTATAATCAGAATAAAGAGATAATTAAAGCTATCGAATTTTACCAAAAAGCGCTTGCATTAGCATCAATTGAGCCTGAATTAAAACAAGTTTTATTAAAAGATTTATCTCAAATTGAATCAGAAAATGGAAACTTCGAAAAGTCACTAAATTATTACCAAGAATATTCAATATTGCGCGACAGTCTTCATTCCTTAGAACAAACAAAATACATACTTGAACTTGAAACAAGATATCAAACATTAAAAAAGGAAAAAGAAATTGCTGAATTAAAAAACGACAGTCTAAAAGCAAAACGGATTAACAATTTGTACTTCTTTAGTATTATCATCCTACTTTTAATTACTGTTTTTCTTATTTTCACAATAAATTATCGAAAAACTCTGACCAAGCATAAAATCTCTAAGCTTGAGAATGAAAAAACAATTATAGCAACAAATGCAGCCTTAGAAGGAGAAGAAAAAGAAAGAGAGCGAATTGCTAGAGAGCTGCACGATGGACTTGGAGGATTACTATCAGCAGCAAAACTAAATCTTGAAAATAACGAACCAAACGATAAAATCAAAGACACTATTGGCATAAGCATTACTGAATTAAAAAGAATATCAAATGCGCTATTGCCCGAGACATTGCTCAAAATGGGTTTGGCAAATGCAATATGCTCTTTTAGCAAAGCTTTTTCCGGCTACACAAACTTAAAGATCGAGTGCAACACCTATGGATCAGACAACAGATACAACAGTGTTTTTGAACTTTCGGTTTACAGAATAACTCAGGAAATAATAAACAATGCAATTAAACATTCCAAATGCACTTCAATTACAATTGAAATAATACAAGATGCGTCGAGATTATTTATTTCTATTGCCGATGATGGCATTGGATTCGACCACGATTCACAAAAAAACAAAAAGGGCATGGGTATCCAAAACATAAAGAAAAGAGTTGAGGTATATTCCGGTAGAGTTGAGTTTAATAATCGCGAACCGCACGGAACAGAAATAATTATTGAGTTTACCAACACAAATGATAATTTGATAAAATTATGATAAAAATTGTTGTAGTAGAAGATCATCCAATGTTGTTAGACGGGCTAAAAAACGCTCTTTCGAAAAATTCTGATTTTGAGATAATCGGGACTGCTCTTAATGGACAAAGCTGCTTAACTATTCTCGAAGAAAATAACACTGACATTTTACTTATGGATTTAAACCTGCCTGATATAAAAGGTGAGGAATTAAGCAAAGTTGTAAAATCGAAATTTCCAAAGATCAAAATTATTGTACTTACATCTCATGATCAGATTTATCATATTCGAACCATGTTAGACATTGGAGTATCGGGATATTTATTAAAAAACGAAGATTATAGTTTGATTGAGGACACCATTTATTCTGTTTACGATGGTAATATTGAAATCTCACAGCACATATCTGAAATTATCGCTAAAAATACCGGAAAAGTAAACATATCTACACGCGAAAAAGAAGTACTAAAACTTATTGCCGATGGATTAACAAATCAGGAAATTGCAGACAAACTTTTTATTTCGCCACTAACTTCTGATAGTCATAGAAAAAATTTAATCTTAAAATTTGGAGCAAGTAATACTGCCTCGATGATTAAAACTGCGATTGAAATGGGATTTATAAGTAACTAATTAAATAAAGATTGCATACAATCCTACAATTGATTAATTACAGACACAATATCACAGGCAACTACGCCGGCAGTTTCAGTTCTTAACCGACTACTGCCAAGTGATACCGGAATAAATCCTGCATCTTTTGCCATTTGTATTTCATCTGCATTAAAATCTCCTTCCGGACCAATTAGAATTAAATAGCTCCCCTCCTTTTTGAGGAGATTTCCAAGATAAATCTTATCATTATGCTCTTCACAATGTGCAATAAACTTTTGTGCTTCTCCAAAATCCTGCATAATAAACTTGTCAAAATTTATTTGCTCATCAATTACCGGGTGATATGATTTGTATGATTGCTTCATTGCTGATTCTGCCACACGATTTAATCTATCACTTTTAATTACTTTACGCTCAGAGTTCTTGCAGATTATTGGTGTGATTATATCAATTCCGATCTCGGTGGATTTTTCTATAAACCATTCGGTGCGATCGCTGTTTTTAGTCGGAGCAATTGCAATATGAATAGAATACTCTCTTTTACCATAGTCAGGAATTGTTTCCAATATTTTCAAAACAGTTTTCTTTTGATGAATTTCGATTATTTCTGTCCTGAACAAATTACCGTTACCATCTGTAAGATATATTTCATCTCCATTACCTAAACGTAGTACTTTTGAACAATGTTTTGATTCTTGTTCGTTGAGAAAGTGAAAATCACCTGATATTTCGGGGTCGTAAAATAATCGCATAATACTATTTTTCTACAAAAATACAAAAAAATACAAAATGGTGTATTCGAGATGATCCGGTGCCTTCGAGACGATTTCGATGAAAGATCGAAATCCCTCAGTCACCTAACTGCTCAGCCTGCTCGTTTTTCCTCAGTCACCTAAGTCCTCCTCAGCCGCCTACAAATCTCTCAGCCACCTCGCCCTCCTCAGCCACCTGCTTGGTGGTAGTACATACAAGCTGACAGAGGCTGTTATGAAAAACAAACCTTAATATATGTAACAATACTGTTAGTTATCATTTTGTTAGTTACATAATTGTTTGTTTATTTGTAAAAAACTTTTATCATGACAGCACCATTTACATTTGGGTAAGTTGCTTACGATTCGAATTTTACAAACAGGGAAAATGAATCATTAAGACACCCCCTTTACTCCATGCCTCATGCCATGTTTTGAGGAAAAGTATATCTATATATTGTAATTTTAAACCAGCTAAATAATTACTTAAATTTTTATTATTTTTACAAAAAAAACTATGCACATATCAGAAACAATTTATACCGGAAATCTGCGAACTGAAAACAAACATTTACGTTCGGGACAAGTAATTATTACAGATGCTCCAATTGACAACAAAGGTAAAGGCGAGGCTTTCTCACCAACAGATTTAGTGGCAACAGGGCTTTGCAATTGTATTTTAACAATAATGGGAATTACTGCACAAGAACACGGTTTTTCTATCGAAGGAGCAACAGGCAAAACAACAAAAATCATGGCACAATTACCTCTTCGTCGTATAGATGAAATTAAGATTGAATATGATTTTACAATGTGTAATTTAACAGAAAAACAAATCTCATTAATTAAAAAAGTACCTAGTTTATGCCCGGTATCTTTAAGTCTAAGTAAAGAGGTAACACAAACAATAACTTTTAAATTCTAAAAAAGGAGTCATGGAAATCAATATAAAAACAGGAATAAAAGGAAAAGAACAACAATTGGTCGTTTATGACGATACAGCTGCTAAATATGGTAGTGGATTGGTCGAAGTATTTGCAACACCTGCAATGATCGCAATGATGGAAAAAACATGTCTTAAATCTGTTTTAGCATTTTTGCCTGATGGATTTGGAACAGTTGGGACCAAAGTTGACATTGTTCACACAAAAGCTACTCCTATTGGAATGATGGTTACCTGCCAGTCAGAATTGGTTGAAATCGACAGAAAAAGACTAGTTTTTGAAGTAATATGCCACGATGAAGAGGGTGAAATCGGACGTGGGCGACACGAAAGATTTATTATTAATGTAGATAAGTTTATGAGTAAAAATTAATTCTACATTTCTGATTTTAATTTCCGTATCTTGCAAAAAATTTCATGTCAATATTAAGCAAAGTGAGATTGATTGAACATTTGTTTAGTCAACTCGATAAAGAAACTGCAAAGTTTAAATTATATTCTAAATTAGACTGCATTAGCGGATGTGGAAAATGTTGTGTAAAAAACGACATAGAAGCCTCACCGTTAGAGTTTCTCCCTTGGTCATTTCAAGTATTTTTGGATGGCAAAGCCGAGGAAGTTCTTGCAGAGTTAAAGAATCGGCAGAGTGACGAATGCTTTTTATACAATCACATATCCTTAATTGACAATAATATCGGTAATTGCTCTGATTATTATCATCGAGGGCTTATTTGTCGTCTGTTTGGGAATGCAGTAAATCGCGACAAATATGGGCAAACAGAACTACTTACCTGTAAAATCATCAAAGACTTTTATCCTGAAGATTACAAAAGAGTATCATCTGAAATTGCAAATAAAAAACATGTTCCTGTCTGTACCGACTATTACATGAGATTACAACAAATAGACTTCAAGCTCGGAAATATGATAGTGCCTATCAATATGGCAATGAGAATTGCATTAGAGGAAGTCCTCAACTACTATTCGTATCATCCATTCCATAGAGGTATAAAACGTTCAGCATAACTAAAGAAACCATTTCGACAATATTTTGAAAGTTTTTATATCAGCTAAAACAATTATGGCAAAATTATTGTTAATTTTATGGCTCGAAAAAATAATAAATATCATGAAAAAACTAACTACAATTATTTTACTTGGATTCTTTGCAATTTCAGCAATGTCTCAATCTACAAGTGTCAAAATTGAGACAACAAAAGGCAACATCACAGTAATGCTTTATGATGAAACTCCTGTTCACAGAGACAATTTTGTTAAACTTGCCGAATCGGGATTTTACGAAGGATTGCTTTTTCATAGAGTTATCTCATCATTTATGATTCAGGGTGGTGATCCTCAATCCAAAGATGCTCCATCAGGAAAAACATTAGGCAATGGTGGCCCCGGATATACTTTACCTGCCGAGATTGTACCAAAATATTTCCATAAGAAAGGAGCTTTAGCTGCTGCCAGAACAGGTGATGCCGGAAATCCTCAAAGACGTAGTTCGGGCTCACAATTTTATATTGTTCAAGGGAAAAAATACACCGATATGCAACTCGACAGTATGGAAAAACAACTTTTTACCGAATTTACAAAAGAACAACGCGATGCTTATGTCGAAGTTGGAGGAGTACCTCATCTTGACGCTCAATACACTGTTTTTGGCGAAGTTACCGAAGGACTTAATATTGTTGACGCTATCGGAAGTGTAGTTACCGGTAAAAACGACAGACCCGAAGAAGATGTTAAAATTATTAAGATGACTGTTATAAAATAAAGTTAACTATTTAGGGGCTGCTGAACCTTTTTATTGAGGTTTACATTGCCTGATTTATTTGTTTAACGACAAAGGTTTTTGTCGGCAATTTAAAGTCTGAATTGTGAAAAGTTTTAAAATTTTGCCCGCATTATTACTTCGTGAGGGGTTAGCTTCGCTGATTACTCCGTAATTCGCCGTTCATGCGATTAGCTTTGTGTAGATACACTTG
>JAFGVU010000180.1 GCA_016937855.1 Bacteroidales bacterium
ATTTATTTTGCCATCAACGAATACTGAAATCTGCTCTTTCTTAACAATGTTGGTGATAAGACCATCGAGTAAGTGAGTGTGATCAGCGTTAGCGACTTCTTTAACGCTGTATTTAATTTCCGGTGGGAAACAAGGAACAGCAACTTCTACAACAACCGCTTCAGTATCTTCACCACATTCGTTTTTAGCTGTAACAAGTATTTCGTGTTTTCCCGCATCGAGTTTAAATTTGTTGTTTATTTCGCCAGTATTGGTATTGAATTCAAAACTGTTGTTTTGTTTGTTATCAATAAAGAAATAAATATTGTTTTTATCTTTCACATTTTTAATAAATCCCTCGAGTTGATATAATGAGTTTTCAGAGTTTATTTCATTTACTGAGATTTTCAATTCAGGTATATCGCAAGGAGCACTAATCATTACGTTAATGCTAAATGATTCTTCGGCACATTCGTTTTTAGCACGAATTTCAAGAATATGATTTCCTGGGTTTAGCTTTAAATTTGCAGTAATTTGCCCTGTATTAACATCAAAAACGAAGGAAGTGCTTGTTCTGCCGTCAATTAGAAGAGTAATTTCATTTTTAGAGCTAATGTTTTGAATTGTACCAATAAGTTTATGAGTAAATCCGGCGGTAGTAATTTCGTTAACGGTAAATTCTACTTTTGGTTTAGGGCATGGTTTTTCAATATCTAATTCAAACGAATGTTCATCGTTTCCGCATTCATTATTTGCTTTGAGAATAATATTGTTTTTGCCGGGTTCCAGATTAAAACGACAAGATATTTCGTTTGTATTTGGATTAAATTCAAAATCGTTTTTATTAATTCCATTTATACTTAAACTTATGTTTTCTTTTCGCAATATGTTTGAAACAGTTCCTTTCAAAATATGGGTAAAGTTATCTCGCAAAGATTCTTCAATAATGAAATCTACGTCGGGAGGGAAACAAGGTTGTTCAACAATTACTTGAACAGTTTCGGTGTCTTCGCCACAATTATTTTGTGCATATATGCTAATAGTGTGCTTTCCGGGTGCAAAGTTGTATTGAGAGTTAATTTGTCCGGAGGTAGCATCAAATTTAAAATATACATCAGGATTTCCGTCAACTGTAATAGCAATGTTGTTAGCATTTTTGATATTTGTAACGGTTCCGTTTAGTTTATGAGTAACATATTCTGAGTCCACTTTTCCTACAATAAAACTAACAACAGGATCAACACAAGGAGGAGTTGGAGTTGTTGCATATCCAATATCCCATTTTAGTAAAAGCCCTGTATAGTGATTTCTATCGATATGGCTATCATGATTTATTACTCCATCGATATTAGCACCGGAGATCGAATTGTCTTCTTCCATAAAATAGTTAGTTTTATGCTCTATTCCCAGTGAAAAACGAGGTGTGAATTGATAACCAAGATAAAGTCCTAGAGTTGGCGTTAAGCTACCGCGATTAATGTCGGCAGTTTCAAAATCATAATCGGATAATTCTTTTAGGTCAGTATATATTTCTGATCGATTATCGTTCCCATCAGCATTAATGCTTGAATAGTCGTATGGAGCTCCACTTTTTTCCAAATCAAAACTAGTCATGCTATGAGCAACACCGCCGCCCCCAAAACCACTTAGAATAATGCCCGTATTTTCACGAAGTCGATTTAGTGTTAAAACAAATTCGAGATCGTAATTAAAGTGGGTATATTTAATATTGTTATATGACCCATCTGTGTTTATTCTGTCGTCAAAGGCAATGTTCTGTCCGCCAAGAATTCGTAATCTCCAATCGAGACTTAGTGGAGCATTTTGCTTTTGAAAAATAGAGCGTCCTACCAATAAAGTAGCACCGCCGCCTGTAAAATTTCGGATATCGCTGCTTTGATAAGAGCCACCAACACCAAAACCAATGTCCCAGCCACTGTCGGTTGTATAATCGACTCTTTGAGCCTTTAGTTCGTTAAATCCCAACAATAGTAACGGTAACAGGATGAGTAATCGTAGATTTCGTTTCATATTTTTAAATTTTCGTTTTTTTGCTTAATTTAATTGTGTAAAAGTAAGTATTATTTTTTTTTTAAAATAATTTGATTTTGTTTTGTAAACCAATTCTTATGCCAAACATGTAATGGGCTGATAATCAGCAATATAAGAAATAGGGTGGGATTTTGTGAATTATTTGAAAACTATAATAGGGATTATTTTTTTAATGTTTTTTTGGATAGTCTTATCATTAAAATGATTTTTGTGTGGAAAAAGAGGTACGAAATAAACCCAAATAACTATCTTTACAGACCAGTTTACCAAAAATAATTATTATGCTTGTAAAAACATACGGAAGTGCTGTTGACGGAATTAACGCAAGCACGATTACAATCGAAGTTAACATATCTAAAGGAATAAACTTTTATTTAGTGGGTTTGCCCGATTCTGCTGTAAAAGAGAGTCAGCAACGAATAATAAGTGCACTAAATAATAACGAGTTTAAGTGGCCTGGAAAGCGAATCGTTATTAATATGGCTCCGGCAGATATCCGAAAGGAAGGTTCTTCGTATGATTTACCTATTGCAATGGGTGTTTTGGCAGCATCGGAACAAATTAACCCCGTTAGCTTGGAGGATTATATTATAATGGGTGAATTATCCCTTGACGGTATGGTTAATCCAATAAAAGGAGCTTTGCCAATAGCAATAAATGCTAAAGAAGCAGGATTTAAAGGAGTAATCTTACCGGAACAAAACACTCTCGAAGCAGCTGTGGTAGAAGGTTTAGAAGTTTATGGCGTTAGGCACATTAGCGAGATTGTTGGTTTTTTAAACGGTGATAGAGATTTAAAAAGAGTTGAGGTTGACATTGAAAAAGAGTTTGAAAAAGGGATAAGAGAGATAGATATAGACTTTGCAGATGTAAAGGGGCAGGAAAATGTAAAGCGTGCCCTCGAAATAGCAGCAGCAGGAGGACATAACATAATTTTAATCGGACCTCCTGGTTCGGGCAAAACAATGTTAGCAAAGCGTATGCCCGGCATATTGCCCCCATTGGGTCTTGACGAAGCAATTGAAACAACCAAAATACATTCGGTAGCCGGTAAAACAGGAGCAGGAAGTTCTTTAATGCTACAAAGACCATTTAGGTCGCCACACCACACAATATCTGATGTGGCACTTGTTGGTGGAGGAACATATCCACAGCCTGGCGAAATTTCTTTAGCACATAATGGCGTTTTATTTTTAGATGAATTACCCGAGTTTAAGCGTACAGTACTCGAAGTAATGAGACAGCCACTGGAAGATAGAGTTGTTACAATTTCCAGAGCGAAATTTACTGTAGAATACCCTGCCAGTCTTATGCTTGTTGCATCAATGAATCCATGTCCTTGTGGGTACTATAACCATCCCGAAAAAGAATGTGTTTGCACCCCAACGATGGTACAAAGGTATATGAGTAAAATTTCCGGGCCATTATTAGACCGAATTGATATACATCTTGAGGTTACTCCGGTAAGTTTTGATAAATTGTCGGATGTTAAGCCTGCCGAAAAAAGTAGCGACATACAAAAACGTGTTGTAAACGCCAGAAAAATTCAGACAGAAAGATTTAAAAACAGAAAGAATGTTTATTGCAATGCTCAGATGAATTCGAAAATGATAAAAGAGTTTTGCGTTCTTGATGATACTTGTTTAGGTTTGATTAAAAATGCGATGGAAAAGTTAGATTTATCGGCTCGGGCGTACGATAGAATTATAAAACTATCGCGAACAATTGCCGATTTAGAAGGATCACAAGATATCAAAGCATCGCATATTGCAGAAGCAATTCATTATCGTAGCCTCGACAGGGAGACTTGGGGAAGCTAATCACTAATTTACATCTAAACGTGGTGATAAGTAGCCCCTAAGTAAACAATTTGTTTGTGTGATGCAATGGGAAATTATAATCTTGTCAATAACCTATACAATCACATTTAAGCTTTTGGGCACTATACTAATTTCGTAGGGAGCGCTTCCTATAATTTCGCCGTCGGTTTCGGCAAAAATAATTTCTTGCGATTCAATCCGGAAACTTTTTGTTTTAAAAGACCTTACTCCTTTAACGGTGGTGATTTTTGAATTATATAGTTTATTAACATTTGTGACAATTTTATATTTAGGCATATCCTGATAAATTGTCACATGTAAAAATCCGTCATCTATAACTGCATCGGGTGTTTGAATCATTCCACCACCCGAAAATTTACCGTTTCCAATACTAATAGATAAAAATTTGCCTTCGAGAATTTTGTCGTTTATGTAAACTTTTAGTTTCCAAGGTTTATAATTGATGAGGCTTTTTAACAAACTAATAAGATATGCAAATTTTGTTCGACGACCGCGCTCTTTCATCTCGTTAGTTGTTTTAACGACCGTTGAGTCAAAACATAATCCGGCAATATTGATAAAATACGAAGCTTTTTCGCCATTATCCGACATAAATACAATTTTTCCAACATCCTGAACTCGTGTCGGAAAGGTTTTTAATCTTTCCATCTCTTCGGCGTAGTCGGGTTTCATATTATAATATCTTGCCCAATCGTTGCCGGTTCCCATTTGAATTAAACCCAGATATATTTGATTTGTATCGACAGATTTTTGCTTAAAAATGCCATTAGTAACTTCGTTTAGTGTCCCATCACCGCCAACAACAATAAATTTGCGATACCCTGATTCAATTTTTTGATGTACTAAAAATTCGGCATGACCAACTCTTTCGGTAAAGGCAAAATCGTATTTAATCTCGTTATCTTCGAGCATTTTCACAATCTTTGGCCACTCACGACTACCACCTTCGTTTCCCGCGTTTGGATTTATGATAAAGAAATATTTTGTTTCGGTTTTAAATTCCAAATTGTAAAAGTTTTAGGCAATTTTAATTTTTTTGAGCGAAAATAATGTTTTTTATTTCAATATTTTTAAAAAATTGATACTAAATTGTAGCTTTGCACTAAAAATAAAGTTCAAATTATGTCAAAAAGTCTCAGATTATCAAAAGTTTATAAGGTTTTTAAAACCTCGTCAGATGAAAAAGTTCTACAAAGAATTTCTGAATATAACCCAAACGGCGATCTAACTTATATTAAAGAATATGATGAAGAGGGAAATGCCGTGCTTGAAGAAAAAACGGAGTATAATGAGCAAGGAAAACCTCTGAAATCAATAAGTGTAAACTTTTTAGATGATATCGAAGAAACTATCACTTATACTTACGACAATAGCGGAAAACTGGTAAGCGAGAAGATAGAAAATCAACAAGGTTGGACATCAATCAAAAAATACGAACGTCAGGATGATGGTAAAACTGTTGTAGTTAAAACCGTTGACGAAGATGATGAACTAGAGGAAATGTGGATGGTAGAACTGGACGATAAAGGTAGAATTCTTAATCATAAAAGTTATGATGAAAATGAAAAACTAATAGAGTCTGTGAAAAACAAATACAATGAAAATGGTGACTTATTGTTGAAAGAGGAACTTGATCATAAAAACAAGCCCGAAAAGACTCATCACTACTACTATAATGAGAATAGTAAAATTACAGCTGTAAAAACATTAAACCGAAAAGGAAAAACAATAGATTGGGTTAAGATTGAGTACGACGAAAACGACAAGCCAATTGAGCAGTTTTCTATGTCGGGTGCAAAAATTGTGATGACTTATAACGATGATGGCAGTGTTACCGAGACAAAACTTAATCCTGGTGGAGCCGAGATTAGCAAGGAAACTCGATATTTTGATGAAGACAAAAATCTAATTAGAGAAGACTATGGCGATTATGTTGTGTTGATAGAAAATGAGTTCTGGGAAAATAAATAATTGGTAAATTTTCGAGTAACTCGAAAATTTTGGTTGAAAAAATTTGAATTTTGATGAGTGCGCAGGCCTCCCCTAGGTCATTGCTCCGATGGTTATCGGAGGTCGAAATGAGGGATGCAGGGGCGCGTTGGGAAAAAAGAAAAAAAAGAAAATAGGTAAATTTTCGAGAAACTCGAAAATTTGGGTTTACAAGGAAAAGAGATTGAGAAAATTAGGAAAGAAAAAAGGAAGTTAAAAAATAAGAAAACGAAATAAAAAATATGAAAATATTAGTTTTAGGTTCTGGAGGTAGAGAACATGCGATTACATGGAAGCTTAGTCAGAGTAAAAAGGCAGATAAGATTTTTGTAGCGCCTGGTAATCCCGGTACTGGCGAAATAGCTACAAATATTGCTATAAGTGTTAACGATTTTGATGCAATTGCTGATGAAGTTCGAAAAAACAATATCGACATGATAGTTGTTGGACCCGAAGATCCTCTGGTAAACGGAATATGGGATTATTTTAATAACAGACCGGAATTTGCTCAATTAAAGGTTGTTGGTCCGTCTAAATACGCGGCTCAGCTTGAGGGAAGTAAAGATTTTGCAAAGGAATTTATGCAAAAATTCAATATCCCTACGGCAGGATATTTTACAGCAAATAAAGACAATATTGAGGACGCGATTTTGTTTCTTAAAAAAGTTAGTTCACCATATGTTCTGAAAGCCGACGGATTAGCTGCCGGTAAAGGAGTTTTAATAATTGAAGACTTAAACGAGGCCATTTCTGAACTAAAAAATATGCTTGACGGTAAATTCGGTGAGGCAAGTACAAAAGTTGTTATCGAAGAATTTCTCGATGGTGTAGAGTTATCCGTTTTTGTAATTACCGATGGCAAAGATTATGTATTATTACCCGAAGCCAAAGATTATAAACGAATTGGAGAAAATAATACAGGACTTAATACCGGTGGAATGGGCGCAGTATCTCCAGTGCCGTTTTTTGATAAGGATTTTAGAGAAAAAGTTGTTTCTAAAATTGTTGAGCCTACTATAAATGGCTTGTATTCCGAAAAAATGGATTATGTCGGATTTGTCTTTTTTGGGCTGATAAATGTTAAAGGAGAACCTTTTGTAATTGAATATAATGTTAGAATGGGAGATCCTGAAACAGAGGTTGTTTTACCAAGATTAAAATCAGACCTTGTTGAGATTCTTGATGCTGCGTGTAATAGTAAACTTAGAGATATTATACCGGAATATCACTCTGATGCTGCGGCAACTGTTATGTTGGTTTCTGGTGGATATCCTGAAGATTATCAAAAAGGAAAAAAAATACAGGGGCTAGATATTCAGAATCAAAGCGTGGTATTCCATGCCGGCACAACTCTTAAGGATGACGATATTTTTACTAATGGAGGTAGAGTTTTGGCCGTCAGCTCTTATGGTTTGGATATTTTTAAAGCTCTCGAAAAATCTTACAATACTGCAAAACAAATATCTTTCGAAAATATGTACTATCGTAAAGATCTGGGATTCGACCTAAAATGATAAAAATTCTAAAGGCAAATAATCCAATTAACTATTTGTTAATGTTTGGTCTTATGCTTTCGCTTTGGGCATTTAAATTCTATTACATGCCAACCGAGATAGAAGCATATATTCTAAAAAACTATATATTACCGGGATTTCCCGAGACAGTGTTTATGAAATACTTGTCGGCAGTTTTGTCTTTTGGTGTATATTATTTATTTGCATTGTTGATTATTAAATTTAATGCAAATTTGATGATTGTTGAGAATGCATATCAGAGTGCAGGTGTTATTTTTGTTATGATGACAGGCTTTTTTATTAATTCTCAAAGAATTTTGCCGGAAACATTGGCATCTTTTACCCTTTTTATCGCTGTTATGCAAATATTTAATTCTTACCAAAAGATAAAGGCCGAATTAAATATTTTGGATGCATCAATTTTTACAGCTTTAACTGTGATTTTAGTTCACAAACTTGTTTTTGTAATAGCTTTGGTTTTTATTGTGATGGTCATTATCAGACCTGTTAAAACCAAAGAAGTGTTGATTTATTTTACAGGTATCTTTTTTAGTTTTTTAGTTTTAGTCGCAATTGTTTGGCTAACAGGCGATATTGTTGAAGCATACGACATTGGTAAACAAGCCATGATATCAAAATTTGCAGAGTTCAAATACAATTCATTAAATTACATTGTTTTTGCTCCAATGATAATATTGGCTGCAATATCGGTATTTAGCCGATTTTCCTTAAGTCAGTCAAGAAAAGTTTCTGCCCGTAAATTTCAAAATGCTATAGTTTTTATTATTGTTTGCTTGACTGTATTTTTTGTCAGTCCTCATTCAACAAATGAAGGAATTGTATTAATCTATCCTTGGGTTGCAATATTGTTATCCAATGTGATAATTAATGCAAGAAATGTTTATGCAAGTATTGTTTTTGTTGGCTTTATAGTTTCGCTTTATGCCGTGCATGTTTTGCAGATAGTTTTTTACTTGTCAATTTTTTAGATATTTGCATATCTTTATAATGAAATTAAATAAAATGGATGTTTTAACGTTAGTAATAAAGTGGTAAAAGGAAGGATATATAGGAAAAAGAGGAAATGGAAATTTCTTTTAGTCTTGTTTGCCTTTATCATAGGTGGATTGTCGTTGTGGTACACAAATACCTTGATGACAAAATTGTCATTAGAGGAGAGAAAAAAAATCGAACTTTGGGCAGAAGCAACTCAACAATTAATTAATTCTGATCCTGAGCAAGATGTAAGTTTTTTGTTTGAGGTTTTAAGAAATAACGAAACAATTCCGGTAATTTTAGTCGATATGGAAGACAATATTTTGTCGTATCGAAATATTGACACAATAAAAATGGAAAATTCTGAATATCGTAAAAAGAAACTCGAAGAGTTTAAGACAAATCAAAAAGTTCATTTTGTTATAAAAATGGAAGACGGCACACCTTTGAACAAGATATATTATTCCGATTCCCTTTTGTTAAAACAGCTTCAATACTATCCATATATTCAATTAGGAATTGTTTTTTTGTTTATTTTGATGGCATATTTTGCGTTTAGCATTTCGCGTAAAGCAGAGCAAGATCAAGTGTGGTTGGGGATGTCAAAAGAAACAGCTCATCAGTTGGGGACTCCAATTTCTTCACTAATGGCATGGGTAGAAATGCTGAAGGAAACCGATAAAGGAACAGGATATTCTGCTGAATTAGAAAAGGACATAAATAGATTAGAAAAAATTGCTGCCAGATTTTCGAAAATTGGAAGTCAACCTCAACTTATACCAGTAGATTTGGCCGAAACAATAGAAAATTCTTTGGGATACTTAAAAACAAGAGTGCCGAAAACAATTAATATTTTAACCGATTTTAGCAATGATGCAAAGCATGTAATACCATTAAATTCTGAGTTGTTTGAGTGGGTTATCGAAAACATTTGTAAAAATGCTGTCGATGCAATTGGCACACAGGGGATAATAACTGTTAAAATGGAAACACATGGGAAATATATCCACATTGATATTTCAGATACAGGAAAAGGGATCCCAAAATCTGAATTTAAAACGATTTTTAGCCCCGGATTTACAACAAAAAATCGTGGCTGGGGACTTGGTTTGTCTTTAGTTAAAAGAATTGTAGAGCAATATCATGGAGGCAAAGTTTTTGTTAAACATTCCGAAATAGGTGTTGGAACAACCTTTAGAATTGTGTTAAATAAATCGAATTAACAATTCTGTATGCATTGGAAATAAAAGGAAGAATCTTAGTTGATGTTAATAATTCAATTTTTTTTCTCCTTTTAAAATTGTTTTTATAACTTTGCACGAAATTTTTTTTAGAAAAAGTGAACTATTTGAGTCAATATATTGTGCCTTTTAACGGTTTGGATAACAAAGAAAATCAGTTCGATTTTGTTGTTACTGATCAATTTTTTGATTGTTTTGAAGAAAATACAATAAAAGGTGGAAATATTGACGTAAGTTTGTTGCTGCTTAAGAAATCTAACTCATTACACTTAAAAATTCATTTAAAGGGTTTTGTGAAGTTGATTTGTGACAGATGCCTTGAATTATATAATCAAAGCATAGATTTCTCGGATACAATAGTTGCCGAATTTGGTGAAGAAACAAACTTTGATACAAATAGTGAAAGTGTTATTCTCGAAAAAGGCAAAACGGAGATTAATATTGCTCAGTTTATTTACGAGTTTGCTCATTTTGGATTACCTTTGCAACACTATCATCCTGATACGGAATCAGGCGAGCCGGGATGTAGTTTAGAGATGTTAGAAATTTTGAGTAAGCATATAATAGATGAAGAAAGTGAAGTAATTGACCCCAGATGGGAAAAATTACAAGAAATAAAAAAAAATACTAGGTAATTTTTCGAGAAACTCAAAAATTTGGTAAAAAAATAAAAAAAATAAAGTTTAATTTTAAATTTATAAACGATGGCACATCCAAAAAGAAAAACGTCAAAACAAAGAAAAAACAAACGTCGTACTCATTACAAAGCTGAATTTCTAACTTTAGCTAAATGTTCGAATTGTGGAACAACTGTTCAGTATCACCATGTATGTCCAGAGTGTGGATATTATAAAGGAAAACTTGCAATCGATAAGGAAGCAATTGCAGTCAACTAATAGTTGATGAATATTGGTTTCGACATAATGGGGGGAGATTATGCTCCCGAGCAAGCATTAAAAGGTGCAGTTCTTGCTATTGGTGAGCTATCAGAAAACGATAAGCTTTTTCTGTTTGGCAATGCCAAGCTTATTCGTGAGTATTTCTCACAGCATGATGTTTCTCCAAAAAAATATGATATTGTCGATTGTAGTCAGACTATTGAAATGGGTGATGAGGCGATAAAAGCCTTTAAAGAGAAGCCTGATTCTAGCATTAGTAAAGGGTTTTATTTTTTGTCAAAGAATTTGATTGACAGTTTTGCAAGCGCTGGTAATACAGGCGCTATGATGGTTGGAGCAATTCAAATTATTGGAGTTGGAAAAGGCATTTTGCGACCTGGAATATCTTCATATTATCCTAACAATATGGGGAAAAATAATTTATTGCTAGATGTTGGGTTAAACCCCGAAACTAAACCCGAAGTCTTGGTTCAATATGCACACATGGGAGATTTATTTGCTCGAAATGTGATGTCTGTGAATAATCCAAAAATAGGGCTATTAAATATCGGAAGCGAAGAATCTAAGGGAACTGCTAGTATAAAACAAGCTTATAAATTGCTAAAAAGAGATAAAAAAATTAATTTTATTGGTAATATTGAGGGTGGTGATCTTCATGATGCCGATAAAGTTGATGTTATTGTTTGCAATGGTTTTACTGGAAATATTGTACTAAAACAGGCAGAGTCTTTTTATAAACTTTTAAGTCAAAGGAATATTTCCGATTCTTATTTCGACAATTACAATTATGAGAATTATGGGGGAACACCTGTTTTGGGCGTTCCTAAACCTGTAATAGTAGGACATGGTATAAGTAATGACATTGCATTAAAGAATATGATTTTATTGTCGAAAAAGCTTATCGAATCCGGAATTTCAGAAAAAATTACAAAATATTTTAGTTATGGCACAAATTAGAGCTGCAATTACTGGTGTTGGTGGTTATGTACCGCCTTATGTACTTACTAATGAAGAGTTGGCAAAAATGGTTGATACTTCCGATGAATGGATTATGGAGCGAATTGGTATTAGAGAACGCCATATCTTGCTTGAAGAAGGTAAAGCAACTTCTGATATGGCGACCGAAGCCGTGAAACAACTTTTAGAGAAAACAGGCACCACTGCAGATGAGGTTGATATGCTTATTTGTGGTGTTGTTACCCCCGATATGCAATTCCCGGCAACGGCAAATATTATTTGCGACAAAGTAGGAATTAAAAATGGGTTTGGATATGATATAAATGCAGGCTGTTCGAGTTTTCTTTTTGCGTTAATTACGGCATCCAAATTTGTTGAGAGTGGATCTCATCGTAAAGTTGTGGTCGTAGGAGCAGATAAAATGTCGTCGATAGTTGACTATAACGACAGAAACACATCTCCCATTTTTGGAGATGGTGCCGGAGCCGTTTTACTTGAGCCGGATACAACAGGGCTTGGACTTGTGGACTCAATAATGCATGTTGATGGTTCGGGAAGACAACACTTGCACCAAGTCGCTGGCGGCTCTTTAAGACCAGCAACTTTCGAAACAATTCTTCGTCGTCAACACTTTATTTATCAAGAAGGGCAACCTGTTTTTAAAGCAGCTGTCTCGAGTATGGCAGATGTTTCTGTTCGTATGATGGAAAGACATAATCTAACATCTGAGACATTAAAATATTTAGTTCCTCATCAAGCAAACATGAGAATTATCGAAGCTACTGCTCGACGAATGGGAATTCCTAAGGAACGTGTAATGCTTACAATTACAAAATATGGGAATACTACCTCTGCAACAATTCCTCTCTGCTTGTGGGAGTATGAAAACGAACTTAGAGTTGGCGATAATATAATTATTGCTACGTTTGGTGCAGGTTTCGCCTGGGGTTCTACTTATATCAAGTGGGCTTACGACGGAAGCAAATTTGCAAAATAAAATTATAAGGAATATTTATTCCGAATAGATATTATATCGTTTAAAAGGCTCTGAGATTCGGGGCCTTTTTTGTAAATTTCCTGTAATTCAATCTTAATTTCAGAAATAATAGAGTCATCTTGTAAACATTCGAAAAGTTTATTTATTTCGCCAAGAATCTCAAAATGTTTTTTTAAAGCATCCACCAATAAAGCCTTATCTATTTGGTTTTGTGATGCAAGTCCCAAATATAAACTCTCTGTCCATAAACCACTTAAAACCAATGCACTTATTCCATATTTTTCGTTAGACGACAGCATAATATTGCCGGCGTTTAGCAAACTATCGGTTATACGGAATAGCTCTTCGCGATTATTCAAATTAGACTCAATTAGCGGAACAACAGAATTAAACTCTTTAGACCCCACAGCAAGCTTTTGAGCTAAAGTATTTACAGCATTTAGATAATCCATACAAAGTTGAACTCTCTCAAAATGTCTGACATACCCCAAATCAGCAATATACATTCCAATAGCGAAAGCGGTTTGCTTGGAACTTTGGTACATTTCGGCCGATGAGTAGGGCAATAGTAGTTTGGAGTCAAATCCGGCATGCATTATTGATATAGATTTGCTAACTTCATCGTAATTCGGGATTTTTGCATAGATGCTGTCAAAACTCTCAAAATTATCAGCAAACTCAACATCTCTAAACTCTTTCTTCATTTTTTCATACTCCTCCGAGTTCACACATGATAATATTAGTACCATCATTAAAGTGATGGTTAGAAAAAAAATATAGGAATTAAACTTTTCCAAATTCATATTTCAAATCTAATTCATATTTTTCAATTACGCAAATTAAGAAATTTTAATTTTAGTTAAATATTAGTAAATGAGCATCAATCAATTTCAATTTCATCTATGAACAGCCATGAATCAAATCCTGGACTTAAGTGCCAGTCGGGCAGAGGACCATAATTTTCTGCTACAACCTTTACATAACGTCCAGTAAGGTCATTTGCCGGAAATGTAAATTCTTGTATTTTAACCTCTTCGTCTTTATCGCTGAGTTGTGATGTCATTTCGTAAACCAAAGAATATTTATATCCGTCTTTTGATACATAGTAGCTTACTTTTTTAGGGAAAAATATCCACGATTTAGTATCCTGAAGAAAGCGAGCGTTAATTTTTTCGATTGGTTTAATTTCAAGTAGGTCAACAATAGCTTCAAAGTCCTGTCCTCTGTACCCTTGCCATAATCCATTTCTAAACCAATTAGAGCCTTTAACAAAGTCGATTAGCGCATTGTCGCCACCTGCTGAGTATTGTTGGCTGTATTCGCTTTTAATTTCGATTGTACGCAAATCCGGTATTTGAAAATATTCGGCAACTATAGTTTTACTTTTATTTTTGCCGGGCGAAACTGCATAAGCATGCAGAGTTTCATTTTTATTAATCTTGATAGGTTTTGTGTATTTTATAGGATTTTTATCGATCTCTCCATCTAATGAATAAAATATTTCAGCATTTTTATCAGCGCAGAATAAGCCAATTGATATTGAATCGTGAAAAGATTTTTGTTGATAATCGGTATAAGGAACAGGAGTAATTTGATTGTCGGTTATTATTGATTGATAAATGTCTTTTGCTTGGGTTCCACGTTCTTTGTTTGGCTCAGAGCCCATGTAAAACTCGAGTCTTCCGCCTTGCATTATTTGTTTATGAGAGATATAGTTTTTTGTGTATTCGCGACCGTTAAGTTTAATCGATTGTACATAGATGTTCTTTTTGCTGTTATCGTGAGCAATAATTGTAAATTGACGATGATTTTCCAATTGGATTATTGCTGTGTCGAAAACCGGACTGCCAAAATCGTAAACTCCATTTGCAGGATTAACAGGATAAAAACCTAATGAACTTAACACATACCACGATGACATTTGTCCACAATCTTCGTTACCGCACAACCCGTCAGGTTTTTCGGAGTATTGTTCGCTCATAATTTTGCGAACCATTTCCTGAGTTTTCCATGGTTTACCACAGTAATTATACAAATATGCCATGTGATGACTAGGTTCATTTCCGTGTGCATATTGTCCAATTAAGCCGGTAATATCAACTTGATGTGTACCCGATGTTTGACTTTCTGCTGCAAACATTTCGTCGAGTTTGGAGCAAAAGTTTTCGTTACCTCCATGCATTTCGATAAACATAAGTATGTCATGAGGGACGTAAAAGCTGTATTGCCAGGAGTTTGCTTCTGTAAAATTGTAGTTTACTTCTGTTGGATCAAATGGATATTGCCATGCGGCATTTATTTTTGCCTGCATAAAACCATTGCCGGGATTAAAAACATTTTTGTAGTATTGTGATCTTTCAATATAATAGTTATACTCTTCAATATTTCCTGTTTCTTTCGCAAACATTGCAATACACCAATCATCATAAGCATATTCGAGTGCTTTTGAAACCGATTCGTGCTCTAAATCAAGTGGGATATAACCGTATTTATCGAATTCGGGCTTTCCTAAACGGTCTTCTGTCGCAGCAGAAATCATTGCTTCAAGTGCTAATTTTGAATCAAAATCTCTAATTCCTTTAAAGTAAGCGTCAACAATTACAGGTACCGAGTGGTAGCCAATCATACACATAGTTTCGTTTGCTGCGAGTTCCCAAACAGGCAACTGTCCTCCGTATTTATATTGATCGAGGAATGTTTTAATAAAATCGAGAGTTCTTTTTTGCTGTACGATAGTAAATAAAGGATGTGTTGCTCTGTAAGTGTCCCAAAGCGAAAACACTGTATATGTGTCGTGATCTTTTGATTGATGAATCTTTAAATCTGTTCCACGAAAGTTTCCATCTACATCAGAAAAAATATTTGGTGCAATAAAACTATGATAAAGAGCTGTGTAAAAAACTGTTTGCTCCTCAGCACTTGCTCCATAAACTAAAATTTTGCTTAACTCATGGTCCCATTGAGCAGTAGCATTTTGACGAACTTCTTCAAAATTCCACCCTGAAATTTCACTTTCGAGATTCTTAATTGCTCCTTGGGTACTAACTGCCGATAAGCCAACTTTTACTAGCACTTGTTTAGAGTCAGTGGGCTTAATTTTAAAGATTATTTTTGAATACTCATCTTTTTTAATTGACTGATTGTCAGGTGATTGGGAATTAGTTTCCGCTTTATTGTGCAATTTGTAATAAATAACTTCAACCGGCCTGTTAAAATCCAATGCAAAATACTGATATTGATTTTCTGCCCATGATTGAGAACGTCTTAAGCCAACAAATCTGGTTTCGCTAACTTGCTCAACATAACACTCTAAAAGTTTGTCGCGATGTTCTAAATCTAAAAGAATGTATTGATTGTCGGTTTTTGGGAAACTATATTTATGAAAACCAACTCTTCTACTGGTTGTTAGCTCAACATCGATATTATAATCTTTAAGAAATACTGAATAAAATCCGGGTTTCGAAATTACAGAAGATTTTTCGTAAGAGCTAGTAAAATTATCATTTATTAAATCTATTTCATTTTTGACAAATGGCATTAAAAGAATGTCCGCATAATCGGCTACACCTGTTCCGCTTAAATGTGTATGCGAGAAACCGTAAATTATTGAGTCGCTGTAATGAAAACCGGAACAACCATCCCAGCCTTCGAGACGAGTATCCGGACTTAGCTGCACCATTCCAAACGGTACTGTTGCTCCCGGGTAGGTATGTCCGTGAAAATCGGTACCAATATGTGTATCAACCTGACTTGACCTTGGTTCAACTTTAAACTTTTCGTATTTGTGAAAAAATAAAGCGTAAATAAGAGTCGCAGCAAATACTATTGCAAGGCTTAATGGGAAAATGATTCTTCGCATAGTTTATGTTTTTTACAAAAATACGTGATTTTATTAAAACATCAGTTTTATTTGCAAAGCATTATTTCAGAATCGTATATTTTTGTTGTGAGAATAAAAAATCTAACAAAAAAGTGAAGATATGAATAAAGGGACAGTGATTTTCGAAGGCGTTATATATATGTTCCTTGGGGAGAGTTAAAGCTTTTTACCAAACTTACAAAATCCCACCTAATCTGCCAAAAATCCTGAGGCTTTATTTTAGAAAAATGCTCTTAATTGTACACCACCGGTATGAATTATCTCGGTATCTTCTGATTTTCGAGCATTATAATTTAGATTTATTTGTAAGCCATTTGCCAATTGTCGCTGAAAGTTTATTGACCATGTTAAGTTTGAGCCGGGCATAAATCCCTGAAGCATTTCGTAGGCAATAGCGGTGTTTGTTGCGGAATTATATGAATAGTAAATATAATTAAACGTTGCACTAAAAGCTCCTTTTGTTACAGAGCTTAACCGATACTCAAACCCGGCATTATGCGAATCAAGAATTTCGCCACCACCGTTATTTTCTTTAGTTTCATATTCGTACATAAGTGTTAGACGATTGTTTAAGTTTGGTTGTATGCTTAACTGAGATTCGTTTGTGAGAGATTCGATCTGATAGTCTTTATTTGAAAAAAACTCCGATTTGTATAGCTTGTCTCCTATGCTGGAGTTGTTTCTAATGCTAACAACTTTGCCGATATTATATCTTACCAAAAAATTATGATTAAAGTTTGTTCGTGTGTCGAAACCGGAAACAAGTAAGATTTTACTACTATTTGATTGAAGGATGTAGTCGATACCAAAGCCGGGTTTGCCCCGATTAAACGAAAAACTATTGCGAAAGGATGAGTTTAAATTTACAAGTTGTGCTTCATCAATTCCTGAGTTAAAAGGATTTGCGTAATCAATAATGTCTGATGAAGTGTTTTTTTGTGAAATACGATATGCAAATTGATTAGAAAATCGACTGATAAGTTTTTTTACTCCTGTTTTTGAACGCCAAATCACATCCGGACTAATTTTAAGACTCTGGTTAAACTGATTTGTGTATGTTTTAATATAGTCTGTCGTTGGAATCAATACTCTGATAAAATTTGCCTGATCAATAAAATTTGCAATTTCAAACTCATCCAATTCCTGAATTCCATTTTCGTTGTAATCTGTCCATGCAAAAACTCCTTGTCCCGGAGCAACTTCGATATATGAAAACTCAGTTTTACGTTCAAGTCCTGATCCAATTTCGTAGAGGCTGGTAGATGTAATTACACCTTTTAATAATCTAAAAGTGTATTCTGCTTTTCCTGTCATATTGTTCTCGGAACTTCCGTCATACAAACTGGTGTCCTGAACGTGTAATTTCCGGAAATTGAAAACTGCGGTAAAACGAGAATTAGAATTAGAAATTAAATTGGTACCAATGCCAAAATCTTGGGCAATTGTAGAGTTTATGAGTTTGTTGTTTGAAGGAAGATCATCGTCACGATATTTATAATTGATAAAGAAATTGTTTTTTGAACTGTCGGCACTGGAAATATATCCTTCGAATTGATTGAAGTTAAAACTGTTTAGAGTGATGCTGTCGCTTGTCTGACTTGTCCAGATATTACGTTCGGATAACTCTTTTATGCCAAATTCAAATATGCCTAATGTTTTGGATATCAAAGCATTATGGCGAAAAAAATTTGTTTGATAAAGATTGGTTTCCGATTTAAGTAAACTTGCTTTCCCATTTATTTTCCAGGTGCCGAACCGATAGTTGGCAGATGCATGGTTTTGTATGCCCGAATATTCGTTGCCTCTGTCGATAAGCGATGTCCCAATACTTGAGCTCCCGTGATTTTTATTAACAAAAAACAGATTTCCGTTAATAAGATTCTCATTGCTCTGAGGGTAAATAGACTCAAGGTTCCAATCTCTTGTAAATTCTGTTTCCCGAAAGTTTTCAATTGCCTGAAAGCTATTTTGAAGAAAGCCATAATTTACGATTAGGCCGAGATTTGATTTTTCGGTTTTTAATAGATCTCTGCTAATGCCAAATTTTGCTGCATATCCGTTATCGTCGTTTGAGTCGAGTTTTGAGAAAGTATTTAAATCTGTTTTACTATAGGCTATTTCAAAGTTTATTGTGGTTTTATCGCCTATTTCGGATAATCCACCAAAGCTTACTACTTGGTTTTTCTTGGGAGTAACAATTTGTTTTAGTGGAATGTAGTCGCCTTGTGGCACACCGTTATCAGGTGCAACCCATTGATAAACACGTCCGTTTGCAGCAGAAACGCCTTTTATGTAGTTTCCTTTATTTGCGCCCACAAACGAAAAACTGATGCGGTAAAAAGCAGAATCGGGATTAGTGTTATAAACAAAAACAGAGTCGTAAACAATGCCCTCAACGACTGTGTCAATAAGTGCGTATCTAATTTCGCCGGCATCAAATAAAAGGCTGTCATATCCGGGTATTACAGCCATATCTAAATTGTCGCCAATACTTGCTAGCAAAGCTCTGTCTTCTGTCGAAATTGTTTGATCGAAGGGCTGATTTTTATTATCGCTTTCGTCGTAAACATTTAACCAAAACTCGCTATTATCAAACTTTATAGAATTAGATGTAGTAACTAAAAATCTTGTATAGTTACGATCGGAGTATTCAAATTCTACAATTATTCTTTTGTCTTTATTTATAGGTTGGTTTGCAGTAAATACTATCTCGCCAAGATTGTAATCAATAATATAATCGTTTTCGGTACCTCGGGTTAATAACATTCCATCAATATATACTTTTTCAGTTCCGGCAAGAACAACAATAAAAGTTTCGTTATTTGAGCCGGTTAATTTGTATGGTCCTTGATTTCCTTCTATTGCTTTTATTTCCTGTCTTTGTAGTTTCCCTTTTGCTACTGCACCACTAACCGACGTGTTGATTTCAATATTTTTTTCTTTTTTGTTAATCAAATTTGTCTGGTATTTTATTTCGGCGCCTTGAGCTTTTTTGTAGTAATTTAAAAAATATCCTTTTGGTTTCTTTAGTTCAAAATCTCCGGCTATTACAGAAAAGTTTTCATTGTATAGTTTAATAAAGACTTTGTCGAATTCCTGCAATTGCTGAGATGTACCATCGGGTTGTATCGGTATGTTATTGTCACTGACTGCTGCAGTAATATTTAGATCGTTGTTAAGTTTTCCGTCTAATTGTAGGTTTAAACTGCTGTTTACAATAACATCCTGAGCATTCCCAAAGCTAATGCCACGACTAATACTACCTTTTCGCGAAAGACTGCTTTGAGAAAAATTCGACTTATAATCGTCTTTGCTAAAAATGAATTGATACTCAGATTCTTCATCAGCGCCATCAAGAAAATCTGATTTGTTAAACAGGCTGACGGATTCGAAAAAATTTATCGGAAATGTTTTAAATTTTATAATTATAGTTTCGTAGTTTGGTATGGAATTAAAAACAATTGATGATTTTTCGAAATTAAATGTATAGTCTAAATCAGTAATAATATTATTGTTTTTGTCGGTAACAATAATGGAGTTTTGCACAACACTAAGCGAGTGTAAAAAAATTGTGTCGTTTGAGGGTGTTATTTCAATTGTATGCAGATTTATTAAACCATCATCATGCTGTGCAGACATCAACAGGCTGATAACTAATAAGAATGATATTAAAGCATACTTTTTCAATAAACGATTTTAATACAAAAATAAACAATATTAGTAATAATCAAATCTGGGGTAATAACGTATTTAAAAGATGTTTGTTTTATCCTTTTCTTCTAAGACGAACAAAATAACCGTGATTTATTTCGTTGCCACCGGAGCTGAGTCCAAAAATGGTTTCCTGAAAATCAATAATAAAGTCAGAGAAATATGTGAGAATTAGACGATGAATAAATTTATCGTTTATTGAATGTGAGTACAAATTCATGATAACAAATGAATCTTTTTCAAGTATCTGAGTGAGCTTGGTTAGTAAATCATCTATTTTATTTTCGAGTATCCATTTTTCTTTATTAGTGCCGGTTCCAATAGAAGGTGGATCGAGGATAATTCCATTATATTTATTTCCGCGTTTCAATTCTCGTTCAACAAATTTGAGCGCATCTTCAGTAATACAACGAAGATTATGATATCCTGAATTTTGAGCGTTTCGTTTTGTCCAATCAACAACTTTTTTAATAGAATCGACATGTGTTACGATTTCACAGAATGGCGCTGCTGCAACGCTAGCTAGCCCTGTATATCCAAAAAGGTTTAAAAAGCTTTGATAATTGTTTTCGTTGCATATTTTACTAATATAAATCCAATTAAGTACTTGTTCGGGAAAAATCCCTATATGTTTGGAACTTGTAAGAGCTAATTCGGCGCGGATGTTTATTTTACCTGATTCGAATTTAATTTGCCATTTGTCGGGAATTTCGCGATAGATTTTCCAAGTTCCAGAATTTTTGGAGGTTTCTATAAATTCTGCATTTGCAAGTTTGCGCCATTCCGATTCGGTTAATTTAGGTTTTTCAATTGCTGTAATTTCCGGGCGGATTAGAACAATTTCACCAAATCGCTCGAGTTTTTGTGAATTACCGCAATCGATAAGTTCGTAATCGTGGAATATTGAGTTAATTTTCATTTTCATTTGCTTTGCTATTTTTCCGCTTTTTTTCTCTTTTTTATTTCCCAACGCGCCCCTGCGTCCCTGAAGGGAGGCCTTCGCGTTCATTAACTTTCAAATTTTCGAGTTTCTGGAAAATTTACCTATTCATTTTTTTCCCAATGTAATTTTTTTCCAAAACCAAGTCTATTGTCGGTCATTTTAATTTTCGAGAGCTTTATTATCCAAAGATCGGTATTTACAATGATTGCAAATGGGAATTTTTTTAAATATTTAAACCTGTATTTAGAGTGTTCAGAGTTTTCAACCTTTATCAACTCTCCGGCGAACTGTATTCCACGGATTTTGCCTACAATTCTTGTTTCGAGAACAATAGAGCCCGAGACATTTGGATTTTGCAAAGCCATTTCGATATGTTTTGTGTCGCTGTCGGATGTAAAAAGCAAAGCCGCTTCGTCATCGATATAAGTGTAAAAACAATTGCTACACCACGATTCCCCATTAACACAAGTTGCAAGGGTAAGAACATGGTGCTCTTTGATGAAACTGGTAATTCTTTCAGGGATTTCGATCATTTAAAATTAATTCTAATTAGAGCAAAACTAGTTTTTTGACGGATATTTACAAAAAATAACTGTGGAAAATAGTATGCAAATATAATTTTCAATACAAATCTTTTTTAGATTAACAAATTGAGAAGTCAGTTTTTACTTACCAAATCAATCAAATAATGCCATAAAACGATTCTATCTTTTTGTGTTGTTCTTTGGTGTAAAGAACTTAGTTTAACTACAGAAGGAAATGACTCTATTTTATACAGCAACTCTTTTTTATCACTCCAATCAATAGTTGAATCTGGGTTGTTTGCTGATAAATTGCTAATCCAAGTATTTATTTTAACAATCCATTCTGGAGAGGTTCTACTCTGAACATATCCAAACATTCCACAAACTTTTAAATGAGATGAGTGATGTCCTCTTTTAAAACGTTCAATACCCCCACGAATTCCACAAACATATTCATTATTGTTTGAGGATTCTGATAATCGTTTTGCTTCAAATTCTATTATTGGGATAGGCTTTTGTGTTCTTGACATTACAAAAACACCAATATCGGTTTCTTTGTCTGATTCTGGTTGTGTTGGGTTTTTACCAAATCTAAAAGGAAAGTAACTTTCTAATTCGTTTTTGCATAATTCGAAATGATGAACCAAATTATCGCTTATACGATTTTCTTTCTTTGAGTCTTTAATTGATTGATAGTAACCTGGGAACCCTGAAATATTTTTATCGATAAAAGATAATATTAAATTGACCTCATAATTCATATCAATGCTCAAATCATTTGCACTTGGAGTTTGGCTTATTGGTGAAGAATCTCTAAGCATTATAATAACGGGATTTAATATAATCTGCAAAGGTTTCGTCTGCATCCCTTAATGCAATAGATGGTAACCAATAACGTAGTTGTTTTGGCTTGGCTAATATGATAGAATCTTGCCCATAAGCTTTTATGATCCTTTGTATATGTACTTTTTGCTGATTATCATTTCGTGTTGGAATTGCTTCTTCAATATATTGCTCTAAATCTAAAACTTTCTCTTGTCTCGGAATTATTGTTTCAGATGAATATTCAAAATGTAAAGCATAATACTTGCCAGTGTCAATGATTTTGAATAATTGAAAGTATTTTTCTTTTTTATAAATACTGTTTAGCGTTTTGCAAAATGTTATGTTAAATTCGTAAATACTATCTATGGTTGCATATTTCTCAAGACTATCTGAATTAGAATTTAGAAAATGTTCCATAGAATCGCGTATAATTATATTCTCAGTCTCTGATAGCCCTAGATTATTGTTTTCAGGATATGGAATTGCTAAGATATCTTCGTCGTATAATGAGGTGGCTTTAATTATCTTAACCCGACTACTTGTTACTAATATGAAGAACCTTAATATATAATCATTATCTTTCAAATAATTCCCAAGTTTAATTAATTCTTCTCTTTGATTTTTTGGCGCATGAATAGAATATATGTCACTTAAAAAGGTCAAATAATCATCAGTATATTGGGTTATAAGATTGCTCTTTCCTAAGACTTTTCTAATCAATAAATGAGGAGGAGTATATAATTCTTTTTTTCTTGGCCTATGAAAATTTGGAATATTACATTTTGGAAGAGTGTCTATTTGAATACCATCTTCTGTAAAACATTCTGTAGGAAGAAAGCTTTTACCTGTAATATATTCTGCTATGTTTTTATCTCCTTTCTCAATAAAGCCTTCTCCTTTTATCCATCCATAATCCTTTTTAAATTTTAGGAATTCTTCCAAAGTTCTATTGCCATTGAGCCTTTCCAGTAAATCAACTAGTCGACCACCTCCAAACAAATTAGCTTTCCATACAAATGGATTATTAACAATTGAATCTTTGGTCACAAAATGAAAATCATAATGGTCAAATTCCAAGAAAAGTCTATTCGTATTTGAAAAAGTCTTATTCGCTATTAAATGCAAAACCTCTTTACTATCAGGCTTTTTGTTTTGAAGAAAAACTGCTGCAGTTGCAACATTTTTTCTTCCCCATAGCTTATCGGCAAGTTTAGTAAAGTCGATTACTTGTAGTAAATTGTTTTGAGAAAAAAGCTCATGCTTAAAATTTTTGTCCTTCTGATAAAGAATTGGCCCGGATGGCTGGATTAAACATAAAACAGCATCTTTTTTTAGTAATTTCAATGATTGAACGAGAAAGTGTAAGGCTGGGTTTTCATCAGGAATACTTATTTCACTTTTATATCCAATACTCTTTTTTAGTTCTTCGAAATATTTTTTTCTAATAGGCTCTTTGCCATTAACTGTTGGCAAATTAAATGGAGGATTGCCTATTACTAAATCAAAATCTGCTTTTGGTTTGGAGGTAATAAAATTGAAAAAATTCTGAGTTATAATATTATTGCTTAAATCAGGAAATTTTAATTCTTCCCAAGTAGGAGGGTCTAAATCAACTTCATCTAAGATTGCTAGTGCAAGGCTAAATACAGACAGGCGAATTGCGTCTTGTTCAATATCAATACCATGAATGCTTTTTAGTAAGAGTTCCTTTAAAACAGACAATGAAGGTTTGACAAGTTTTCCTGTTTTCTTCCATTCATTGTATCTCCACCATTGAACAATTCGCTTGTAAGTTTTTACAAGAAAGATTCCAGAACCGCAACTAACATCGATGATTTTAAAATTTTCTTTTGTTTGTTTTAAAGGCATACACTCATCAACCAAAGTACCAACAATCATTTCTGGAGTATAGACTATATCCTTACTGTCAGTTAAAAGTTCTTCATAAACTGAACTTATTACTTCAACAGGTAAATGTGAAAATGAGTACAATCGCCACAATACATATTGATTGTTTATAATTTTTCCATCCAGATAGTCAGCTAATTTTCTTACTTTAACATGTTGAATTGCATTTCTTTGTTCAATTTCACCTTCTTTATCCCATTCAAAAATTTTACCGTTAAAATCTCTTGCCAATTGGTCTAACAAATATAGTAATTTACCAGCCCTAATTGTGTCGCAAAAGTCTGAACATTGAAAATATTTTTTAAAATAAGTTCCAGCAAAATACCCACTCGCGCTTTTCTCATCCCTTTCTTCAAGATACTTTATCAGTAAGCTTTGAACTAAAAGCTTAAGTGCAATATGTTTATCTAATCTCGATTCTTTTTGGAAATCCAGATATACTTCTTTTAGGCCTCTTATTAAGTCTCTCGTAGCTGATTCTTCAAAACGAAAATCTTTCTTCTCATCTTGCTCATCCCAAAATAAACCGCTATCAAAATCTTTAGCACGAAAATCTCTTAAAGTTTGTCCAGTTAACGTAAGTAACTCTTTTACATAGTCATCATTCTCCTCTTTGGGTCTTTTACGAGAATCAAAGATGCTTACTGATGATTTTTCAATTATTATATAGGCAGGAACCTGAAAGCCATTCCACATTTTGATGTGAATGTGATGTTTCTCCTGAGTTGTTATGCTTTTATGTGTGAAATCAAACAAATAAAGTTGGGGTATATTTCCTCTTCCGTCCGAAAAATGTCTGAAATATACAGCATCTGCATTAAATTTCTTTTTTGCAGTTTCTAAAGCAAAAAGAATGTCAGGGCTCGCAACATCAGGGTTTATGTTTTCATAATCATCTGTCAACAACACACCATTAACCTCATTGCTTTCCAGAAATGAGAAATTTAAGTTAACGATTTGCTGTTCAAATAATTTCATTTGTTGCTTTTAGTTTTAATATAATCTTAAACAAAAATACAATTTTATTAATGATTTTCAAAATTACTTTAATTCCGATATTGATGGTTTAAGGTTAAACTTCTCGTTAAACGAGGTTTTTAATGACAAAGCATTAGAAGTTTTGTTTATAGTCTTGATGAGAATAGAAAAGCTTTTTTGTGAGCAATATTTCACTATTATCTTTTATGATTACTGAAGCTTTTTTTCTCGTAATTTGCGTTTTAATTCATCGGTGTTAACCAACTTATAGAATTTGTCGCCTCTGCGCACTAAATCAATGGTTTGTGTCGAAAAGATATCATCTTTTTTTACAAATTGTACAATTTTTTTATCTTTTCTGATTTCTTTTACAATTTGTTGAACAACTCCTGTTGTTTCGCCGAGAAAAATTATTTCGTCATTTACGGCAAGTTCTTCTCCTGTATCTATTTTTAGTTCAGCAACACCAATATTGCTGTAATAATTGTGCACTTTTCCTAGATATACTTTTGTTTTTTTTGCTTTTGAACCATACTCTTTAGACCATTCTCCGAGTTTTTGTCCAAGATAATATCCATTCCAAAAACCTCTGTTAAAGACATTGCTAAGTCTTTCTGTCCAATTGTTGATTTTTTCCTTTGAGTATGTGTTATCGAGTACAGAGTTTATGGCCTCGTTATAGCACTCAACAACTGTTTTAACATATTCTCCGGACCTTGCTCTACCCTCAATTTTTAGTACAGATACACCGGCATCGATAATTTTATCGATAAATCCAATTGTGCATAAATCTTTTGGAGACATTAAATATTCGTTATCAACTTCGATCTCTTCGCCGGTTTCTTTATCGGTTAGAACGTAAGATCTTCGGCATGTCTGTAGGCAAGCTCCTCTATTTGCCGAATGATTATACTCATGCAGGCTGAGATAACATTTGCCCGACACAGCCATGCATAAAGCGCCATGACAAAAAATTTCTATTTGAACCAGATTCCCTGATGGACCGGTAATGTTTCTTGTTTTTATAAGATGAGTAATGTCGGCGACTTGGTCCAGAGTTAGCTCGCGGGCAGTAACCATAACATCGCAAAAATTAGAGAAAAACTCTACGGCTTCGATATTAGTAATATTAAGTTGTGTTGATGCATGAACCTCTAGGTTTTTTTTACGTGCATACTGCATTACAGCAATGTCTGACACAATTACTGCTGTAACTTTTGCCTCGGCTGCTGCATCAATAACCTGCCGCATTTTATCTAATTCATTATCATAAATAATTGTGTTAACTGTCAGATATGTTTTAATTCCGGCATTATTACAGATATCAACAATATTATGTAAATCTTCGAAAGTGAAATTATTTGAGGATCGTGCCCTCATATTGAGTTTTTCTATGCCAAAATAGACGGAATTTGCTCCGGCCTGAATGGCTGCCATGAGGGATTCATACGAACCAACAGGAGCCATCAAGTCTATGTTTTTTCTTTGCATGATAATTCTTTTAACAGAGGACAAAATTAGTGATTTTTTTAAGAATATCGCCTATGTGCTTTTGTCATGCTTTTTGGTTTGCTATCGCACCAAAAAAGCACGCCAAAAGAGAATTAATGTATTACTGTATCCAGATTTTACTGTGTTTAGTTAGTTTTATCACATCTGAGTTTAAATAGATTTTAGACAGGTTTGTCCCGATAACAAAGAGCCACTACTCTATTTATTTACACTTCCTATTTTATTCTCGATAGATTTTATTTTATCGTTCAAGCGTCCGATTGGTTTGTTGGTTTGGATATCAAATGTTATAGTTGAATAAACTCTTTGAGAGAATGGTTCAAGAATTTTATATGATTTGTTAACAAGCTCTAGTGCTTGCTCAAGATTTTCGGTTTCTATTATAGTTCCCATTGCGGTTAGTTTGTATTCATATCCACTTTCGGAAACCATTTTAATAATTTTACTTACATACTCACTAACGCTGCTTCCTTTATCGGTAGGAAACATTGCATAATTCATTAAAACTGACATATTTTATTTATTTACTGCTGAAATTAGCTCTCTTGCAACCGTTCTTTCTATTGTTTTGGCGACCTCTACGTATGCTTTGCTTGTTGCAACATCATAATCGGCACCGGAATACTCCCCTGTTTTTGTTTTTCTAAAAACAACGCTTCCGTTTGCATCAGTTAGGTCGAAAGTGTAGTTTATGGTAACCTGTGCTTCGCCGTAATATTCTCCGTTTTTAATTGTATTACTTGTAATGTTTAGAGTAAAATCGGGTTCTTGATTTGAGTTAATAGAAAACTCACTGCTAAGCACTCCTTCAAATGTAGATTTTAGTCTATTTGTTTCTAAAAGACTGTCGAATGCCGATTCTTGTGAAACTATTTTGAGAACTGGTTTTTCTACAATAACTCTTATTTTATTTTCACTTGCAGGAATGTTTTTAATTAGGCTACGAATCATGTGGTCTTTTGCTGCTCTGGAAAAGCTAATCATATCAACAGTTACAGTGAGAGTTTCGGTAATTGGCTGAGATTTTATTTTTCTTAAAGAACAATAAACCTTACCATCATTTCCTGAAACTTCGGAATTTCTCAAGAGACCCGATCCTGTAAAGCTAATTTTAACAGGAACACCTGAAACCGGTTTACCGTTTTTGTCGGTAATTACAAATGAAAAGATTTCGGAGTTTAAATCTACACCTTTTTTTGCTTTAATTTCGGTACTCGAAAATGTGATATTTAGTCCGTTAACAAAGTCGGCAATAGCGCTAAATACTTCATTTCCTAAATCTTTATCTTCTCCGTTAATGTCAGTAATTGTGCTTTCTGCCAGATAGGGTTTTAATGCAGTAAGAGATTCAACATAAAATTGAAAAGCATTATAATGTAAATCACGACCAAGTAATTCGCGAGCCTGATAGTATTTGTTTTTAGCATCGAGGATGCTTTGTTCTTTTTGTGCAGATTTTTGAGCTGCGTATTTCGATTTTGACAATTGATAATAAACCCAGTAGAAATCATCATCTTCCCAAGTATCAACAAGCTCATATCCTTCGAGTTGCTGATTTGTTGATGCGGTAATTTCGCTCGAAAAGTTTTCGTTAATATTATAGTTTGTTTCAATAATTGATAAAACTGATGTTGATTCGATATTAACTGAGATACTTGCTGCAAGATCGCCCAAAGCTTTTTGTTGAGCATTTGATTGATAGTCGGCAGGTAAAAATCCTTTTTTTGGTGAAGAGCTGACACCAATATAATACATTGAATTTTGTGGTTTTGTTGAAACCCACTCAGGTTTTGGTTTCTTTTCGTAAGCCTGTCGTTTTCCAACCTGACACGAAGACACCATAACAACTAATTGCAAAAGAATTATTATTTGAATCTTTTTCATGCTAAATTTAATTTTCATTTACGTAACTGTTTACTTCCTGCGAAATGGTTGTAGAAGCACTATTAATTGCTTCTGTTGATAAAGTGTTATAGTCTTTAATTTGAGACCGAGCATCGAGTAAAGCATTTAGTTGCTTAAGGTCGTTGCTTTTATCATTAATGTAATCTTCAGGAGAAGATGTTTTCTGATTTTTCCAATATCCAGGCACCAGATTTTTTTTGTCACCCTCGTATCTTGCATAATGTATGTCGTCTCTTGTGAGTATATTTTTGGATTTCGTTGCTTTAATCTCTCCTGTACGAGTGTCGATTAGTTTAAACATAAAGCTCATATCGAGAGTTCTCGACATTTTATACTCGTAATATTTTACTTTATCATATTCGGTTTTATATTCATATTCTTCGGTTTCCCGATTAAGAACTTTAACTTTTTTGCGTAAGTATCCTCGTTTTTCTATTGTTTCTACATTGCCTTTATTATATGTGAATTTGGATATTTCACAATATAGAGTTAATGTCGAAAGAGTTGATTTCGTTGTACTAGATGAATTAATATGGGCAGCTCTATTTTGATTATTTGAATCAATTAGTTTAATAAATGGGTTGTTAAAGCCTTGAATTTCAGTAATGATCTTACTTTCAAGCATGCTTTCGATGCCGCTTGTTGCAGTTAAGTTTTTGATTTTTTCGATTGTAATAGTTACAGTTCCTTTTTTAAGACATTCTGCCTTAAGGTCGTATGAGCTTTTGTATGCACCAGCGCCAGTGATAATTCCATCAAAAATGTAATAGGCCTGACGATATTGACCATTATCCATTTTTTGTAGTGCGTCGCGATATTTAGGTTCATAAGTAGCTGTAGTTAGCTTATCCTTAGAGTCCTTGTAATTCGGTTGTAAGCGTACAATTTCTTTAAAAACTCTTTCGGCTTCGGCAAACTTTTCCGAATCGAGAAGATTTGATCCTTCGTAGTATTGATCTTCGAGGAAAATATCTTTTACTTCCTGATAATACTCATCATAAAAAGTAGGAAAGTTTAGTTCTACTCCAACAGCTGCTATTTTATCATTATACTCTTTTGCGTCTTCGTAAAGATAAACAGCGTTTTTGTTTTCCTGATTATTGTATGCCTTGTTAAATTCCGACAGTTTTTTACTCAAAGTCATTTGTGCAGTTCTTTTAAGTCCTGCAAAAGCTTCAATATTTGTGTTTTTAATTACAACAGCCTGATAATATAAATCAGCTGCTTCTGAATACTGACCAAGAGCCTCAAGTTTTGTTGCTTTTTTTGTATATCTTTTTGATGCGCAGCCACCCAATGCTACCACCAAACTTAATAATATTAACGAAATTGTAAAAAATCTTTTCATAATTATACTTTTTTCATTTAAACCTTTTTCGAATTTCTCGAAAAATTACCTATTATTTTTAATTTTTAAATTAACCTCAAATATAGTTTATTTTAATATATCCTTCTTAAGTTTTATAACTTTTTGGTCGTTATCATCATCATAGTCGATAATTATCTTTCCATTATTATTGTATAATTTAATATAATTGATCTTGTGTTTACGTAAAAATGGTTTGTAGGTAATGCCAGATAATACTGTGATTTGAATGTCTCCATTCTTTAGAGATCGAATGTGTATTCTTGAATTATCGTCTATTATTATCCCTCCAATTCTAAAGTCGTCGAGACTCTTAACGTTTATCGAAACGATATCATTTTTGCTTTTTATGTTAACAATATCGCGAAGATTTTTGTATAGTTTGGGATATTGATTCTCAAAATCGGGATTCATGGCAATAATTGCAGCCATAATTTCTTTACTCTTTAATTTTATTTTGCCATTTTCAAGTATTGTTAAAAATGCGAACAGCGCAGCAGCATTTTCGTCATATTTTTTTGCCTTAAAACTTTGGGTAAGTTCATTTAACGAAACTGCAAATTCGTATGAACTTTTTGCTGCATATACTTCACTATTTGCCAAATAAGAATTTGGAGTATTAAAATAGCCTGAGAATATTAAGTTTTCGTTAGTTGCAGATATTATTGGCAATTGTGTTAAAAATGATTGTTCGCTAATGTCTGTCTTTTCTAAAACATTTCCTGTTTTATCAACAGTTAAGTTAAAATATCTTGTTGTTTTGTCATTTTGTTGATATTCACCGGTGCTTTTTATCCAAAGAGGGTTTAGGTTGGAATCAAATCCTGCAATAAACATTTCGCGTGGATATTTTGTAGTAATTTGTGAGTCATCAAGTTT
Source organism: Bacteroidales bacterium (assembly GCA_016937855.1). Lineage (GTDB taxonomy): Bacteria > Bacteroidota > Bacteroidia > Bacteroidales > ML635J-15 > Bact-19. Next base: position 30,897 of record JAFGVU010000180.1, read on the forward strand.
TATCCCTTGGTTAAAATAACCTGATAAAAATAATTTGTTGTCCACAAATGCAATAGCGGTAGGAATTAATAGTCCATTTCCATTTATCCTTTTAATTTTAGATATTTTACCCAAATTATCTGTTAGGCAAACAAAAAGGCTTTCTTCGTTTTCGGATAACCGAATTAGTTTACCATTTAGCATAATTGAGTCTTGCAGAAGACCGGTTACAAAATATCCTGATGAAGACTTTACGATATCATTTTTGTAATTAGTTCTTATTAAACCTTGTTCTAGTAAGGCTAACCAAACATTTTCTTCGCTTGTATTACTGATATTGCTATTGTTTAGTTTTAATACACTAACATCTGCTCTAACATATTCTGGCATACAAGCACCCACAGGAGCATTGATATAGGTTGGATCGCAAATTACATATCTGTCGGATCCGATTTCAAAGTACATGCCGTCTGTTTTGTCGGAGAATTTTACAGCTGTGGCAATATGTCCGGGATAGTTTAACCCGACAACCGGCAATTCTAAATATTCGTTAATAAGATAAGCATAAAAAACAGATCGGTCTTCGCAGTCGGCATGTTTGTAGTGAAATATTTCTTCAGGAAAAAAGAATTTTTCGAATCCAAATTGCTCTCCATCTGTTTGATAACTAAAAGCTGTCTGTACGAAGTGTAAAAGGAAATTTGCTGCTGTTATTTCATCCATGTTTACAAGAGCAGAGTCAAGGTGTCTGTCGAGCGATTCTTTTACACAATGAGATATTCCTGCGTCAAAGAAAATTTGTATTTCTCCCTGAGGATAGTCTGCAAAAAAATCGATTAGATTTTTGTTGTAATCAATGTCAAAATTGTAAATTTTGCTGTCAAAATCAAAATTGAGATTACGGCTAAGTGTTTCCTCATTAAATATTGGAGCCACATACATATTAAAATTCATAATTTTATTAGCACTTGGGTAGTCGTGTTTGTAAGTGTATATAGTGCTTAGCTGAATGTTTTTTTCGAAAACATAGTATTTTAGATTGTCAAATACGAAATATGAATAACCATAAATTTGATTAACTACAGGAACTAATATGTGTATGTTTTGTTTTTCATAACCTACTTTTATTTTGTAACCTGTTTTTGATAGCAAAAACCAGGTAAGTAGTTTTTGTTCGTTGGATGAAGAAAGAATTGACGCGGAGATGTTTTCTGCAAGTTTTAAAAATGCAAAGTCGTTTAGATTGTTTTCGTTTTTGTATTCCAGCATTTGCTCAATCAAGCGATAATGGTCCGATTCGGATGCGGTAGTCCAAAACTCCGAAATGCTATTTTCGCTAACATTACTTAGTTTAAGATTATTGAATTTTTTCGGATAAATAAAATCGAAAGATGTTCCATAAAAAGAAATCTGTAAATAATCGTAGTCTTTTTTTGCAGTCAGGGACTGAGGTTTTGGAATTGGCCTTAATTGCATATCCATGATTGGAATTTGCGGGACTTTGATCTCAGTTAATTTTTTTTCAGGGATTTTTTTAATTGGAATTGTTGGTTTGTCAGCTTTGAAAACCGGAATCTCTTTTGGTCCCGGAAATTCTATAGGTTTACCTTGCTTAAGAAGCTCGAAATTTTCCCAGTCTTGCTTTAGAAATTCAGAGAATTCTTTATCGCGTTCTTCTTTAAATCTCTGGAAAGCTTCGTTTTCTTTTTGGACAAACTCATCGTATTCTTTTTGTAAATCCTCATATTTAATAGTGTCTCTCTGGGCAAAAGCCAGAGCGCAAAACATCATTAAAATCGCAGAAAGTAAATATTTTTTCATAGCTCGTTAAATTTGGGTAAACACAAAAACAATATTTATGCCATTGGTGTAAAGATATAAAATTCTCTTGAAACATTAAATAGAGAGATGTGATTTTTCTTTTAGTTTTGATTTTTTGTAATTTTTTAGCTGCGTTTTAGACAAGAATTTGGATTATAATAAATTGCATAGGGCATGGGGCTTTTCTGTGTAGCAATTGTTAATATTTTATACTTTGTATAATCTCAATTTTGCACAAATGTATTGCTTGTCACACAATAATAGCCCTATGCCCCATGCTCTATGAGATTTGTTTAAATATAAATGCCAAAAAATCAAACACATAAAAAAGATGATAGCTCTAAATAGTTGCATTAATTTATTTTGGAATATAAAATTTATTTTGTTATTAAATCGTTGTTACATAAAGGTTTAAGAAAAAAATTATTGTTTTTAAAAAAAAAAATCCAAAGTTCTTTCATGTATATAAATTTTTTTACACATTTACAGCAAAATTAAAAAAGGAAATTAACGTCATTAATTTATCATTATGAGCACTAACAAACTTAGAGTAATACAGGATTTCGAGAAACTTTCAAAAGAGATTCAAGAACAAATTAAATTGTCGTATCCAGAAGGTTTTAGTCAACATTTGATACAATTTACAAATAAAGAGGGGAGATTGGTTAGTGCGCTACCTTTTGAAACTGATGAGAAAATTTATTTGGTAAGAATGACAACACAAGAGGCGTTAGATATTATTTTGGATGATGACGATTATAATGATGACGGGATGCTAAAAGTTGCGAGTAAGGAACAATTTGCAGACAAATATGCAGAATTAGATTATATGAGTGATGCAGTTAGTGATGATGATGATGATTTATCAGATGATTACGACGAGCCTTACGATGATGACGAAGATGATGACGAAGACTAAATACTTATAAAAAAGCCGGAAATTCCGGCTTTTTTATTGATAATGAAATTATTTTACTTAATTACACCTAATTCTTTGCCCACTTTTTCGAATGCAGTTATCGCTTTGTCGAGATGTTCTGTTTCGTGAGCAGCCGACAGCTGTACTCTGATTCGAGCTAAACCTTTTGGTACAACAGGGAATGAGAACCCAATAACATAAATGCCTTCGTCTAATAGTTTTGCAGCAAAATCCTGAGCAAGTTTTGCATCATAGAGCATAACTGCACAAATGGCTGATGCAGTAGGCTTTATATCAAAACCTATTTTGCTCATTTTTTCCATAAAATACTCTGTATTATTATGAAGTTTGTCTTGCAATTCGTTAGTAGAGCTCATCATTTCTACCATTTTTATTCCTGCTGCAGCAACTAATGGTGGTATTGAGTTAGAGAATAAATAAGGTCTTGATTTTTGTCTAAGCATTTCGATTATTTCTTTTTTTCCGGTAGTGAAACCACCTATTGCACCGCCAAAAGCTTTACCTAAGGTTCCGGTAATGATTTCGACTTGTCCTTTTAGGTTAAAATGTTCGGTAACTCCGCGTCCTGTATGTCCGACAACACCGGCAGAATGCGATTCGTCAACCATAACCATTGCATTATATTTGTTTGCTAACTCAACAATTTTATCAAGAGGTGCAACATTTCCGTCCATCGAGAAAACTCCATCTGTAACAATTAGTTTAAATCGACAGTTTTTGGCATCAATAAGTTGTTTTTCGAGGTCAGCAACATCTGCATTTTCGTATCTGAATCTTTGAGCTTTACAAAGTCTAACCCCATCGATGATAGATGCATGATTGAGAGAATCCGAAATAATTGCATCTTCGGGACCTAAAAGAGGTTCAAATACACCACCATTTGCATCAAAGCAAGCAGCATACAAAATTGTATCTTCTGTTCCGAAAAACTCAGCTATTTTTTGTTCTAATTCTTTATGTAAATCACCTGTACCACAAATAAATCTTACTGATGACATCCCATAGCCGTGTGTGTCAAGTGCTTGTTTTGCAGCAGCAATAAGTTGAGGATTGTTTGATAATCCTAAATAGTTATTTGCGCAAAAGTTTAAAACCTTTTTTCCGCTGCTAACTTCTATTTCTGCTCCTTGTGGAGAAACAATAACACGCTCGGCTTTATATAGCCCAGCTTCTTTAATGTCAGCAATTTCGTTTTGTAAAAATGCTTGAAAATCTTTGTACATATCTCTGTGTTTTTAATAATAACTAGTTTTCACCAAAAGTATAAAATTAGAACAATACTGCAAAGAATAATTATCAACATTTTTTATTCTACTACTTTATCCTTAAGCCATCCAAATCCTGTTTTTTCCCATTAAAAACATTGATATCAACATTGCCCTCAATTCCGTCAAACAAACCTTTTTCAGTAAACTGCCAGAAAACCCAGTCGTTAAAAATGGTGTTTGGGTCACCTTTAATGTTGTACCAAGCTATCCAGACGGGATATTTATCAAATCGACGGTCTGTTTGTATTGTGCTTACATAGAATTTATTGTAAGTATATAATATAGGAGTAGTGCCGTAATGCTTTTCTACAAGGGTTAACCAATTAAGCAATCCACTTTTCAAGCTATTTACACTTTGCACACGACTATATTTTTCAATATCCAAAACAGGAGGTAAATCTCCAACTTCCAATTTCACATTTTTTATATAATTCATAGCTTGCAAAGTGCTGTTTTCGTCGGGGCGATAATAATGATAGGCTCCTTTAACAACATCGGAACTCCTAAGCGCATTCCAGTTTTTTGTAAACTTTGAATCTGTTTTATTATTACCCATTGTTGCTCTAATAATCACAAAATCTATTTGATGATTTTTAAATAGTTTATCCCAATCGATATCTGCTTGATATTGAGACACATCAATACCAAAAACACTATAGTCTTTTAACTCCTTTTTAAATTTGTCGTATGATTGGGTTTTTTGTCCCGAAGGATTAAATAGAGAAATTATTTCTGGATAAAAGAAATATGCAGATACAAAAATTGTTAGCAGTACAAAAATTATTGCTATTATTTTGGTGTTTTTATTTTTCCTGCGTTTTCTTCTAACCATTTAATCGATAAAGTTATCAGCAATATATTCAGCTATTTGAACTGCATTTGTGGCTGCGCCTTTGCGTAGATTATCTGCTACTATCCATAAATTAATTCCATTTTCACAAGAGTTGTCATATCTAATTCTTCCAACAAAAGTTTCGTTTTTATCGGATGACTCTATAGGCATTGGATAGGTATTTGTTTTTGGATTGTCGAGAATTACAATCCCCATTGAGTTTTGTAGAACTGTATTTACTTCTGTCAGGTTTGGTTTTTTTTCAAACTCTATATTTACGCTTTCGCTATGTCCACCCAAAACAGGAACCCGCACAACTGTCGATGTTAATTTTAGATCCGGCAAACTCAAAATCTTTCTCGATTCATTTGTAAGTTTTTCTTCTTCTTCGGTGTATAAATTATCGAGAAAAGCGCCTCCATGAGGAATGCAGTTGTGATGTATCTGATGAGGATATGCCGGAGTCTCAGATTTTTGTCCTTTTTCTTCCTCAAATAGTTGATTTGAACCCTTATATCCAGATCCGGTTACCGATTGATAGGTTGAAACAACAATTCTTTTTAATCCATAAAGTTTATGTAATGGCCATAAAACAACAACTAATTGAATCGTACTACAATTAGGATTTGCAATAATCTTATCTTCAGGATTTAGTAGAGAAATATTAACCTCGGGAACAATCAGTTTTATGTCATCTAACATGCGCCAAGCAGAAGAATTATCAACAACGTAAACTCCTTTTTGAGCAAATTTGGGCGCCCATTCCAGCGAAATGGCTTTTCCAGCAGAAAAAATTGCAATATCAATATTTTTTTCTAAAGCTTGTTCTAAACTTAGAATAGTATATTCATTATTTCTAAAAATAATAGGTTTGCCTGCAGATTTTTCTGAAGCAATGGGATAAAACTCCGAAATTTCTGTATTAAAATCATTCAGAACTTTTAATAATGTTGTTCCAACCATACCCGTAACACCAACAATAGCAAGTTTCATGAGTTTAAGCTTTTGTTAAGTAAAAATTATTTTATCGTAAAAATAGTTAAATTTTGACATTTTGCCCTTTCATTAACAATAAAACGACCAATTTTTAAAAATTTTTAATAATTTTGTTTGTTGGGATTTAACCCCTTTTTGAAAATAATGAAATTTTGTTTTATGAAAATATTTGCTGTTGTTTTTATCTTCTTGTCTTTTGCATCTTTTTGTCAGATAAATGATGATTTTTTGGATGGCGATTTTACCGCGAACCCCGAATGGACAGGAAATACTTCCGAGTTTATTGTAAATGGCTCAAACGAATTACAACTAAACGGTAATTCAACCGAAGGAGGAACCTCATATCTATCAACGGTTTCGCAATCTTTTTATGATGCAGAATGGGAGTTTTTGGTCAAGTTTGGGTTTAATCCTTCGTCAACAAATTATTGTAATGTTTATCTGTCATCAGATCAAGCGAATATGACAAATGCAAGTATGGGTTATTTTGTTAAGATTGGAAACACTGCAGATGAAGTAAGTCTGTATCGTAGAGATGCCTCGGGTAGCACGATGATAATTGATGGAATAGACAAACGTTTGGACATGACAAATGTAAATGTCAGAGTTAAAGTTACACGCGATTTTGATGGAAACTGGACCCTTATGTCAGACACACTTGGTGGTACAAGTTATTTTACAGAGGGTAGTGTTTTTGATAACACTTATCTTAATTCTCAGCATTTTGGCTTCGAATGTATATATACCTCAACACGTTGGGACAAATTCTTTTTTGATGATATTATTGTAAGCGGCGATCCATATATTGATACCGACGCACCGGTTTTGTTATCTCACCAAATAATTGATAATCAAAATATAATCTTAACTTTTAACGAAGATCTTGATGCCACAACAGCGTTAAACACTAGCAACTATTTGATAAACAACGGTATTGGTACTCCTTCGTCTGTTAGCTTTTATGGTGGTCTGAACTCAAAAGTATTGTTGGAATTAGCAAATTCTCTTGTTTCTCCGGGAGAGTATATTTTGTATTATCAGGATATCGAGGATTTGAGTTCTAACATAATTGAAGATGGAACAATAGAGTTTTCGTTTTTGGAATTTGAGCCGGGCATGATTGTTATTAACGAAATAATGGCTGATCCAACACCGGTTGTTGAGTTGCCTGATGCCGAATTTGTTGAACTTTATAATACAAGTGAATATGGTATCGACTTAAAAGACTGGACATATCAAATTGGGACATCTGTAAAAGATTTGCCATCCTTTTATTTAGCTTCGGGTGAGTACGTTATTCTATGTCATGAAGATAATGTCGCATTATTGGAATCTTATGGCAATACTCTAGGGGTTCCTTCATTTCCACTAATAACAAATGGAGGTCAGACAATAACACTTTTTGATACAGCCGGAATTGTTATTGATGCTGTATCATATTCTGACACATGGTATCAGGATTCATACAAAGCCGAGGGAGGGTGGACACTAGAAAAAATCGATCCAACAAATACATGTTCACCACAAACCAATTGGATTGCATCTAATGATAATTCAGGCGGAACTCCCGGACGAATAAATTCAGTCTATGCTGAAAATAACGATACTCAGGCACCCGTTGTACTCAGTGTTGCTGTTACCGCCGCTAATGAATTAACTGTAACATATAACGAACCAACCGATACAGCTCAATCGTTAATTCTTACCAAATATTCTGTGAGTCCAGATTTTGGGAATCCAATTTTTGCGATGACAAATCCGGATGACTCAAAGAAAATAATCTTACAGTACTCTGCCTCTTTTGTTGAAAATACGAATTATGTAATGACAGTGGAAGATATCCCTGATTTTTGCGGCAACATATTAACAACTCAGAATATTCCATTCATTATATACAATGCAAATCCTTACGATGTCGTTATTTGCGAAATAATGGCCGATCCCGATCCTGTTGTTTTACTTCCAGAAGTCGAATATATTGAGCTTTATAACTCAACCGAATACGATTTGGATCTTTCGAATTGGACAATTAGTGCAGGAAGCACTATCAGAACATTAGGATTAACGATTGTTGAAGCAGGAGGGTATGTTGTATTATGTCATATTGACGATGTTAATTTGTTTGATGAAAATATAAGTATTAGTGGGGTTGAGAGCTTTCCATCTCTAACAAACGGAGGAACAGTGCTTACATTAAAAGATGATAAAGAAAACGTAGTTCATACCATACATTATAGCGACACCTGGTACGGCGATAATTTTAAAAAGGAGGGAGGCTACTCTCTCGAAATGATAGATGTTAATAATCCGTGTGAAGGTGTTGAGAATTGGATAGCAACGAATGATATTAGAGGAGGAACTCCCGGAGAACAAAACTCTGTTTATAGTAATGGAAATCCTGATCTTACAAGTCCTTATCCTTTTGCCTGCGAAGCAATTGCACCTGATACTGTGATTGTATATTTTAATGAAACATTACAGGAAAGTTTTGCAAATAATACAATTAATTTTGAAATTGCGCAATTTGGAAACCCCACGTGGATAGAAGCTGCCGAACCTGATTTTTCGGTTATTAAAATGAAATTTACTGCTGAATTTGAAATTGGTACAGTTTATTATCTTTCAGTTCTTGATAGCATTAGAGATTGTTTTGGGAATATGGTTTTGGATAACACATCAATTCGATTTGCTATTGCAGACTCTGTACATCAAGGGGATGTTGTGATAAATGAGATCTTATTTAATCCATTTTCAGGTGGCAGCGATTTTGTCGAGCTGTATAATAATTCAGACTGTGTTTTAGACCTTAAAAAACTATGGATTATGAACGAAGACGAATCAGGAGCGATAAAAGACGTTTACCAACTAACTGAGATCAGTAGGTTACTACTACCGGGTGAGTTTTGTGCTGTAAGCGAAGATATTCAGTTTTTGACAGATAATTATTATATCATGTATCCCGAAAATCTTTATGAGGTTAGCAATATTCCATCTATGTCTGATGACGAAGGGAATATTATTATTGCTGACAGATATCAAACATATATTGATGAAGTTTCTTACACAGATGATCAACACTATAAGTTATTGGCGTCAGACGATGGAGTGTCTCTCGAGCGAATAAACTATGATTCGCCTTCGAGTGATCCTTCTAATTGGCATTCGGCAGCTCAGGATGCAGGATTTGCCACTCCGGGATATGTAAACTCTCAATATTCTGATTTAATTGTTAGTGAGTCGGTAATTGCAGTTAGTCCGGAGGCGTTTTCGCCAGATAATGATGGTGTTGACGACCGATTGACAATTAGTTATAATCTTGATGAGCCTGGTTATACGGCAACAATTGCAGTTTATGGTTCGGGGGGGAATTTTATTACCTACCTAAAGAATAACGAGATGTTGGGTATGCAAGGCGAATTGTTTTGGGATGGTTTTGATAATGGTAACAATATTTGTCCTCCCGGGATTTATATAGTTTATTTTGAGCTGTTTAATCTTACAGGGAACAAAATTGTTGAGAAAATACCTGTTGTTCTAAGCGTTAAGATTTAGCCTTTTTGTTATTTGTACAGGTTTAGGAGATAACTCATATTATTTAAAAAAGTAAATAAGTTATTTTTTCTTGTAATTATTTAAGTTTATTTCGAGAAATATGCTTGTTGCGAGATAAACATTATGATTGCATAGGGTTATGCACCAAGCAAGATGTTACGATAATATTTTGTATTTAAAGCTATTGCATTTCCTCAAAATTGAAAGGGTTATCTTTTTTGTCTTTTTTTGCTAATCCAAATTTATATGTAATTTTAAATCCAAATCGTTGATTATCAGTATATCTGTCCCCATAAGTGTAAATGCTTCCCTGATTGATTGAAAAATTTACAAGCATAGTTTTTAAAACATCGCGAGCATTAACAGCGATTTGCAGTCTGTCGTCTAAGAACGATTGTCGGAGGCCAAAATTTAAAGACCCAAAGGTTTCGAGTTCAAGAAATCCCATTTGACCTTTAGTCATCATAAAGCCACTCATAGTAAGTTTTGTGTTTCCAAATAGTCTTAACATGTGAAAAGTAAAAAATCTCCAACTTCCACGGGTATATTGTAAAGGTTCGCCTTGATAGTATCCATCGTATTCGTTTAGATTATATTGAGTTCCTATTGCAAAGAAGTATGCACCTCCGGGTGGAATACCAACCATTCCACGAAAATATGTTTCCTTGCTTTTGCCTAAATTGTCGTAAGTTCTAACAATGATGTCTGAATTGTTTGGATCGGTGTAAATTACTTCTGAAAATATGTCGTTTGTGTAGTTTTGCCCAACTGCAAAAACCGGGAAATCATTAAAACTTACATTGAATTCAATATTGTCGGTAAACTGTGGTTTTAATGATGGATTACCTGCTTCGTACATAAATTGATCAACAAAATTGATACTTGGATTTAGCATGTTGTAATCAGGACGATTTATTGTTTTGCGATAAATAGCGTAGGCTCGCAACTCTATATCCTTAAGCTTAAAAACACTTCTGCTCAGATATACGTATGGAAACAAATCGACGCGATTAATTAAGAAGCTTGTGTCTGTTGGTATTTGTTGAGTTCCATTCATGTAGGTGTGTTCAGCACGAGCTCCAACTTTTAAAATCAGATCTTTGAAAAAGGTTTTAGATGCTTGTATATATGCTGCATTAATGTTTTCTAAATAGTTAAAGTGATTTGTCCGTAAACTATCATTTATTCGATATTCGAGATAATTTACAAAGTAATCAGAATTGCTTGAGTATTGCTGATACGAAGTTTTTAGACCAGTTTCAAAGCTTATTCTATTATTAAAATATTTCGTTAAATCCGTCTGTATTATCACAAAATGTCTATTTTGATTGTTTGAACCGTCACCTGTTATCTGATAGTTTGTTGGGATGGTAAATAAGTATGAATAATCTTGTGTTTTTATATTTCTGTTAAAGTTGTAGCTTATCTTTGTGTCGATGTCAGAATCTGATGTGTCAAGTTTGTAATTAAAGCCAAAATCTTGCTGTAAATTAAATGCATTTGAGAGATTTTCGATATCGTTCTCATTTTGAGATATCCTAATAAGTTCAGCGGACTCTATATAGTTAGTATTTTTAGTTAAGTTGTTAGGAAGGCTATAGTTTATTCTGCCATCGTAGCTAAATGTCAATTTTTCTGAAATATCATAGTTGATTCCATAACCAATATATGCATTATGGCTTTTTTGACGTGTTGATGAGTTTTGACTAAGTAAGGTGTCTGTTGCAATGAATCTGTATGTATTTAAGACGTCTTGTCTGTCGTTAAAACTGTAATTTCCATTGATGTAGGTTGTGAATTTGTCTCCGCTGTCGTTTAGCGAGAAACCAATATTTCGATTTCCGTATTTTCCCTGATTTAATCCTGCTTTTAAAGATCCAAATCGACCAATTTTAACTCCTTTTTTAAGTACAACATTTATTATTCCTCCCGAACTGGCTGCATCATATTTTGTTGAAGGTGTCCGCAGAACTTCGATTTTTTCAACGCTCCCCGGAGGTAAACTTTGTAAAATCATTGAGATGTCCTGCGAGCTAAGTTTTTGTTCTCGTCCGTTGATATATACTTTTGCAGGAGTTGCTGAGTTAAGGAATATTCCATTATCCTGATCTACATATAACCCGGGCGTGCTCTCCAAAACTTCTAGTGTGTTTGAAGCTGCATGTGCAAGACTTTCGGGATCGATAATCATTTTATCTCCCTCTTGTCGAATTAATGGTTTTTGTGCAGCAATAGTAACCTCATCGAGGGCGTAAGCATTTTCCTCTAATTTAAAAGTAAAATTTCTTTCGTTCGATTTAATTGTAATTGCTTTTTCTAAAGGAGTAAAACCAATATAGCTAACTTTTAGAAGGTATGTAGTGTTTTTTAAATTTTCAAAAAATGCAACTCCGTCTATGTTGGTTGTTGAATATATAATTGCCGAATCATTAATGTGACTTATGCTGACTGTTGCTCCGGGTAATGGATTGCGGCTATTGTCAATAACTCTGATGCTTACTTTTTGTGAAAATAAAGTAACTGTTACTATTAACAGAAAAACCAGAGTAATAAATTTTTGAAAACTGTTTGTATTCATTTCAAGAGAAAATTTCTTTGCGAATTTGTTTGTTTAACGCAAAGCTACATTTTAATGCAATTTTGCTGTGTAAAATTTCTTTATATTTTGTTAAATCTAAGAGCATGACCACTGTGAGCAGTAAACTCTACTTCGATTTCATCGCCAACTTGTATTATGTTATATTCTGCATAGTTTATTATTACTTTTCTTTCACCTATTGTAATGTATGGAGTATTAGATTTTCCAGTTGAAACCATTTCCTTTTTTTCGACTTGTCCGACTATATGATTTTTATAACCGGCTTTTAAATCCTTGTCTCCTTTTTTATAGATAAAAACTACAGGGATTAACATAATGACGTTAATTACTAAAACAATTAAACTTGACCATAAAGTGTTTTCTCCTGCAACCAGTATTAGTATCGATATTGGAATGTTTGCAGCAACAATAATGATAATCGGAAGGTTTCTTATCTTTTTAATTTTAGTTACATCGGCTTCTGTAAGCGACAATTGCGATAGTTTATACATGATAATATTAGTTTTTACGATAATAGTTTAATAATTTTTCCAGTTTCCCTGCCGAATCATCAAGTCCACCAGGTCGATTCCGATATTCCCATATTTCTCGATGACTACCAATTAAAGGGCTAAGTTCTTGATATAGTTCATCTTTAATTTTATCCGGAATGTTTTCTGTCGCTTTATCTTTAGCCATTAGTCTTGCAATACCTAAGTTTATGGAATGCAATGCAAGAAAAGCTGCTTGATTTACTTCTTTGATTATAATTGTGGAGTCTTCACTTTGTGGTTTAGCCATTTCTAATATTTGTAAGGCATCGCTTATTTCTTTTTTTGCAGCTTCTAGCCCTTCGATATTTAGTTCTTTAGTTTGATAAAATCCATCCATTGTCCATTTATACCGATATAGCATTAAGTGAAACGCATTAGCATTGCCATTTGGAATGTTGGTTTTAAGATATGCATTACCCAATTTAAGTATCGCTCTTGCAGTGTTTTGTGTTTTATCTTTAAACACATATAAGTTTAAAGCAAACTCGAGGTTTTTTAATGAATTACCGCTACAATTCCATGAGTATGCTGCTCCCATCATAATTGCCGGCATGCTTACCGATAAAGGTTGCCAGTGTCCATAATCTCCCCAACAAGTATTTAGGTAGCCTTTGGCTCCATGTTTTTTGCCCATTATTGCAGCATTTCGTAAATTTCTAAATCCGTTTTGATTTCGTCCGATTAAAGAATTCCAAGAGGAGGTACCCGGGCAAACATAAAATTGCAGACCTGCATCACGAAACTTTGGGAGATTCTTTCCTGCCGGAAAATTTTCGTCATAACCCCATACCAATGCTATCATGTTTTTTGGCAATTCAGGAATTAATTCGGGATGGTTTACAATTATATCTCCCCAAAACTGAGTGATTTTCCCATGTTTGTTTGCCTCATTATTGAGTTTTATGAGATAATCAAGATAAACACGTCCTTTGCCAATTTTTTGACACGAGTCAGCCGATCTTCCTAGTCCGAGTTCCATGGTTTCGTCACACCCAATGTTAAAGTATCTGCTGCTGAAATTTGGAAGTAATTCAGCATATAGTTCTTGAATCAATTCAAATGATTTTGGATTAGTTGGATCAAGGCTATGGCGTTTACTTGGACCCCAAATAGTATTGCAAGTTGTAGGACATTCAGCCAGATCAAGATATTCGTCGTGTTCAAGCCAGTTTTCCAAATGCCCAAATGAGTTTTGATTTGGAACCAGGTCAATATATCTATCCATACAGTACTTGTCGAGTAGCTTAATTTCATCTGCCGTCATCGGGCTGCTGTTTTCCCAAACAACTTTATGATTTTTATAAGCAAATGTATGTTCGGTGTAAAGTTGAAATTCATTTACTTTCCAACTTGCTAAATAATCGACAATTTGATAAAGAGTTTCCATTGTCGGAACTTTATCACGACTAATATCCAACATAAAACCTCGTCTTTCAAAATCAGGATAATCTCTTATTTTTATGCATGGGATGGGTTTTTGTTCAGTGATGCAATAATCAACAATTTGCGTTAAAGTTTGTTTTGCATAGAATAACGAAGCCTGGTTGTAGGCTTTTATGGCAATTTCGTTTTTATCTATTTTTAGTAAATATTCGTCCTTTTTAAGAGAAACACTGTCAAAACAAACAGAAAATTTATTTATGCCATAAACTAATTTAATAAGTGGTATGCTCGCTGATTTATTGTGATTTTCGAAATGTTCGATTAAGCTTAATACATTATTTGGTTTTGCTTCTGATGTTTTAGTGGAATCAACACTAATATGTTTTGGGAAAGGTATAAGGAACTTGTGTAATGTGTTGGATAATAGATTGTTACAAAGTGTTGCAAAAAACAAAACAATAATAAGGCTTAGTATATTTTTCATTTGTCCAAAAAATTATTTTCGGATAAAGATAATAAAAATGATATTCCTTTAATAGGATTTCAAAAATTTTGTAATTCACCTAATAGTTCGTCAGTATAATTAACACAATAATCTTTAATCAAATCAGAATTTGGAACTATTCATGTTTTAAATTTACTGGTTCATTTAACAAAATCAATTTTGTAATAAAATGAAAAGTTTACTTCAAATGATCCCTGAAAAAGAAATGTTACAGGTAATTTGCTTATAAATTTATATTTTGAAAAAGATAATCCCAAACTAATATTATCATTAAAATCATGTTTTATTCCAGTTGTAAATCCAGTCATAGAAATGGAAAAAGGGCTTAATTTCAGATTGTGATTCCATGTGGTGGTAACCATTCCAAAACTCTCTTCATAACTCGTTTCAGAGCCATCAATTTGATATTTCCCAGCGATAGATGTTTTATAGCTTAAGCCACCATAAATGTGTGTATTGTTTAGTTTAAAATCCAAATAAATTGGAAGTCCAACAGTGTAAAACACTACAAGACAATCATAATTAGAGTTATAATTTGGTTCATGTGGATCTTGATTGTTATAATTATACCGAATTGCTCCTTTATATCTAGAGAAATTAATCTCCGTTCTTAACCCAAAATATTTTATAAGCTTATACTCATAAAAAATAGCCATTTCTTTTGTTCCTGAGTACGAAAACTCTTTGAATGCACTACCATAACTTAAGCTTTGTTCAAAAGGATTTTCGCCCAATTTACCATACCCACCGGTTGCTTTAACACCAATAATATGTTGAGATCGCATTTCTGTGTTAACTCCTAGAATAAAAATCAGCGAGATAAAAAAGAATATTATTTTATTTTTCCTTTCTGTCATTCATTTTTAATTTAAGACCAATTGATGAGTTTAAGTAAAATGGAATAAAGAATAAGCGTCCCTCACCGACAAAAAAAACGTAGTTTAATGAGATTGATGGACTAATGTATATGTTGTCTTTGATTTTAAAATCCAATGATAAGCCATTTGTTAAATAAGGAATAGGAAAAATAAAACCATCCTGGTGTAAACTTGTAAGATTCTGAGTCAATAGGTCTCGATTAATAACCAAATGCGAATATGTTACAAATACATTTACATCTGTCCAAAGTGTATAGTCCACAATCTTTCCATCAACCATAAATCTAAACGGAAATTTTAAGGAAACAAAACTTCTGTTATATTCACTAAATTGTTCGCCATCATCATTTGTAAAATATTGATTGTTTTTTACCAATCCAAATCCCCAGAAATAATTAAAATGCTTCTTTTGCTTAGTAAAGAATAAAATATTTGTAAATGAGTAATTAAGGTAACAGTCTTTGTGTAGTTTAAAATTCTCAAGAAAAATATAATCATACCCCGCATCAAACTCAAAATATGTGGTTTTTTGAGCCGAGATAACACCACTCAGCGTAATAAATAATGAAACTAAAAGAATTTTAAATCGCATATAGAAAAACAACAATTTTCAAATATACACAATATTATTATACACGATAAGATTTTTATCAAAAATCCATTACAACAAACATCTATTACTGCCTTAAACCACGTGCATGAAGCTATTAACTTAAGTAATACTATTATTTAGTATTTGTAATCGAGGGTTAAACCTGCAAGCTGTTTACTATAATTTTGTTATAACACATGCTTGGTAATCAAAATCTCCAATATCATAGGTTCTAACCATATACTGTTTTTTATCAAGATATATTTCGACAAATGGTAGGTTTGGAGCATAATGAAAACTTCCGCCCGATTTTAATGATTTTAAAATATCCATATATTTTTTTGCATAGTTAGCATAGTCTCCATCTTCACGCAAATTGTGGTGAATGAAGTGATTAGAAAATCCTAAGTTGCTAATAACAGTTCCCCATTTCTCAGTACCAAAATCAAATTCTAACCAATCTGCATTAGTTAGATTACTTTTTGAAATTGTAAATCTATCAATGCCCGTTGCCCGAATTCCATGTTTTTGAAGGAATTTTACCAAATTTCCTTTTTTTCCACATCCTATGTCTAAAACTGGTTCTATTAAGTTTGTAATATCTATATTAAGTATCTCTATTTGTAAATTTGCATTGTATTCGGAGCAGGCAACAGGTCTAATTTCAGAATCTTTTTTTTGAATAAACCTTTTCGGCATAGGGGTTTGTTTGATTAAGCCAGTTTTTTAAATTTAGATAATGTGTTTTTTCTATTGTTTTGATATCATTTTTGTCAGAGCGAAAACTGCATAAAAGGTTACGATAAATATTTTTCAAATCATCTTTTGCCCTACTATTAAAGGAGTAATACTGATTGATTTTGCAAAATTCTTCAATAGCTTTTTCTGCTACATAATCAATAAGAATACTTTCTTTTTCCGAATCAATCTCGTTTATGTTTGAAAAAGAACTTATAGTGTCTCCAAAAAACTTTAGCGCAAGCTCATTTTCCTCAACAAATAAGTTTTTCCCATGATTAAATGCGATTTGTTCATCTATTTTTTTTAAAAACTCATTCATTTTTATAGGATTGTTGAAAATTATTTAACGGCAAGTTTTAATAATAATTTTATCTAACCACCGTAACTGTTCCAATCCGTGGATCTTCGTCAATGTTTAGCATAATGTGGTAAAGATAAGCACCGGTAGGTACTGGATTACCATTATATGTTCCGTCCCAGAAACCGTTTATTCCTCTGTCTTCGTAAAGAAGTTGTCCCCATCTATTGTAAATTTGAACCATTGAACGAGGGTATAAGTGTATGTTTTCGATGTAGAATTCGTCGTTGTGTCCATCACCATTAGGACTAAATGCAGCCGGAATTCTCAAGCAGTCGATTTCAGTATCAGGAACAAAGATTGGTCCCAAGTTTAATTCACAATCGTTAGAGTCTCTAACAGTGATGTAATAATCACCACGATAAAGCGAATCAATTATGTATGAATCCCAAAGCATGTCCATCAAATAATAAGAATATGGAGGTGTTCCTCCTCCGGCAATAACAGCAATATAACCATCGTGATTTCCGATACACGATGTTGCTCCAACTTCTGTATTGGCAATAAGAGTATTAACTTCGTAAATTTGGATTATGGTGTCGGTTATACAACCAAAATTATCGCTTACTTGTAAGGTGTAGAATCCACCATCAAGATTTCTGATACTTGGCTCGTTTATTTCGACTCCGTTGATAAACCACGTGTACCAATATGGAGGATTTCCACCGGTTGCAAAAGCATTTATTGCTCCGTCTTCAGCTCCATTGCAAGTTACGTGTTTAATATTAAAGTTTACCACCATTCCTGTTTCAGGTTCAGTTATAAATGAACTTCCTGAGGTACGACAGTTATTTGCATCGGTAACAATAACGCTTGCTTCTCCGGGGCCTAAATTACCTAGAGTATATCCTGTGTCGCCGGTATGCCACTCTATGTCATAATCTGGTGTTCCTCCGGTTATTTCGACGTTGGCAACTCCACTTAATTCGCCTTTACATAAAATGTTAATCGAGCTAACCTCAGCAACCAACAGTTCTGGTTCGCTAACTGTTATTGAGTCAATTCCAAAACATCCCCAGAAGTCTGTTATTGTAACAGAATAGTCTCCTGCCGGTAAATTTGGATTAACAGAATCTAAAATATAATTTGACCAATCATAATATACTGGCATTGCTGCAAGAGTTGTGTGTGCTACTAACTCTGCAATTTTATCACCATAACAAAGATTATATTCCGTTTGGGTAATAATTGTTGTTAATCCACCTTCGGAAGGCACAAATAATGTTGTGTCAATCATGCATCCGTTTGCATCTTGAATTGTTACAGTATATTCTTGCGAAAGAACATTCGGTAAAAGAGGTAAAGTGTCGCCGGTTGACCATAAGTAATCGTAAGGCTCTGTTCCTCCAAAAGCGTTTATCTGAATTGATCCGGTTTGTTGATTACAGATTACTGGGGTTATATCTATTTCAATATATATTGGAGCTGGTTGTGTTATTAAAACACTATCAGATATCTGACAATCATTTTCGTCAATAACTGTAACGGTGTAGTAGCCAGCTTCTAAATTTTCGACTGTTAAACCAATTGTTGAACTATCATCATTCCAGAATGCGGTATATGGCTCTGTTCCACCTTGCGGTTCAACAGTAACTGACCCATCACTATTTCCATAGCAACTGACGTTGAATATATCAATAAAGCTGAGGCTTAAAGTATCGGGTTCAGTAATAAAGGCTGTATCTGTGGCAGTACACATATTAGCATCTGTTACAGTAACAATATATGTCCCAACAGGAAGACTATCTATAAAGCTTGTGTCTGATGGAGGGAAGTTGTTCCATAAAAATTCATAGTCGGGAGTGCCTCCAGTTGCAGAAGCTAACACAGAAGCATCTTCAAATCCATAGCAACTTGCATTAACTGAACTGACAATATCTACAATAAGTTGTGGTGGTTGTTCAACAAACACACTGTCAATAGTTATACACAAATTATCATCTGTAACGCTAAGATAGTACCATCCTGATGGAACATTACTAATTTCATTAGTCATCGATGAAGTATAATCGCTCCATAAATAATCAAATGGGTCATACCCGGTAACTGTTGCAATAGCAGAGCCTGTTGAATCACCAAAGCATTGTGTTTGAGTACTTTCAAACTCAATATTTGCGTAGTCGAATACAGTTGTGCTAACATAACTTGTATCAGAACATCCAAAAATATCAGTAAAATGATAAATAAGTTCAAAGTCTCCGGGTCCTGCCAATGCTGGAACAAATCCAACATCATTAAAAGTGCCTGGGCCTTCAAATGTTCCGCCAATTGGTAGTAATGCAGGATATACAGTATCTTCATAAATACAATATGTTGGATCTATACCACTGATACTAACTGTCGGGATGTCGTGTACTTCTACCGTAAAGCTAGCAGTATTTGAGCAAGAATTTGCATCTGAATATACATATTCGATTAAATGTGTGCCAACTCCTGCAACTTCTGGGTCGAATAATGTTCCAACGATATTGCCACCTGATAATACTCCTCCAGATGGAGATACATTTACAAGAACAGCTTCATCGTTAATACAATAATCAGAGTTTAAACCAGATATTGTTACTACAGGAAGTTCATGAACATTTAGTGTGTCGAAATCGATAGAAGAACATCCATCAACCGTAACCTGATAGACAATTAAAAATCCACCTACTCCGGATAATTGAGGGCTAAATGTTCCGGCAACTACATCAGTAAAACCGGTACCTGACCACAATCCTCCCGAAGTTGCGGCGGTGTAGTTAAATGGAGGCTCATTTTCGCACACATCCCAAGGTCCGCTAATAGTTGGGTCTGGATTACTTTTTACTAAAAGATCTTGTGTATCGTCATCAAAGCAAGCTCCATTAGTTATTTCATAAGTGATAGTGTGAGTGCCCACACCAGCTCCTGCTGGAGAAAATAAACCATCAAAGCTTATTCCGTCACCCGACCAAACTCCTCCAGGATTGAGAGACGTTAGATAATCAGGAGTATCATTAAAACAGAATGGTCCGGTAGATGTTATTTCAGCATCCACAAATTGATCAACAGTTATGTTTTCAGTTTCTACAACAACACAACTTCCAGAGCTCAGAGTATAACTTATTGGATGTATTCCGTCTCCTGCAGTTGATGGGCTAAAATTTCCAGTCATATCAATACCGTTTCCGCTCCA
The DNA here is from genome assembly GCA_016937855.1 of Bacteroidales bacterium. Classification (GTDB taxonomy): domain Bacteria; phylum Bacteroidota; class Bacteroidia; order Bacteroidales; family ML635J-15; genus Bact-19. Next base: position 51,031 of record JAFGVU010000180.1, read on the forward strand.
TACTCCTCCTGCGACATCTGCAACAAACAATTGATTGCCTTCATTTTCACAGAAAGGACCGGTAGTAAGGATATTAACTTCAGGAGAATCTTCAACAGTTATTTGTGTGTCATCTGTATCACTACAAACACCATTTGCAACAGAATAAGTAATTGTGTGGTTTCCGACTCCGGCATTTAGCGGATTAAAAACGCCGGTAACAGGGTTAACAATACCCGGCCCCGCCCAGTTTCCACCCGGACTAACTGCGGTTAAAACAACCGAAGCATCTGTTTCACAGAATGGTCCAACATCAGTGATTGTTGCATCTACTAAAGCATCAACAGTAATGTTGGTTGTTCCCGAAGAAACGCAAGCACCGTTAATATTTGTATAGGTAATTAAATATGTACCATCTGTGGCAAATGCCGGATCAAAAATTCCTGTAGTAATGTTTGTTATACCCGTACCAGACCAAGTCCCGCCAGGAGAAGGCTCTACTAAATCAACAGCGGCATCTGTTTCACAAAAAGGACCAACAGTTGATAGCACGGTATTCGGATTTGAGTCAACATGAATTATTTCAGTATCGTTGGCCGAACATACTCCATTGATTATTTCGTAAGTAATAACATGATCACCAGCACCTGCAACAGAAGCATTAAATGTTCCATTTGTAGTATTTGTTATTCCCACACCACTCCATTGTCCTCCTGTTTGAGCTGCGGTTAAATCAAATGATGGTTCATTTGCACAAAGAGGACCTGCAGGAGTAATCGTTGGGTCTGGTTGTGCATCAACATGTACAGTTTCCGAATCTGATGAATAGCAAGCACCTGTTGTGATTTCGTAAGTAATTATGTGATCTCCGGCTCCTGCACCTGATGGGTCAAATGTGCCGTTTGCAGGTACAATTATACCATTTCCACTCCATGTACCTCCAGGATTTAACGAAGTCAAATCAACAATAGCATCAGTTTCACAGAAATCGCTTATAGCAAGAATCGAAGCGTCAAAATATTCATCTACATGAATTGTAATATTGTCGGAATCGGAACATAGTCCGTTTGTAATTTGATAATCGATAACAAAATCTCCTGGTCCGGCTATTCCGGGATGGAAGGTTCCATTTGCCGGATTTGTGATTCCGGTTCCCGACCATGTTCCTCCTAGTGTAGCAGCAGTTAATGTAACAGCTGATCCATTATTACAATACGGTCCTGCAGGCGTTATTGTTGCATCGAGGAAATCGTCAACTTGTATAGTTATGCTACTTGAGCTAGTGCAAGCTCCATTTGTGATTTCGTAACCGATTAAATGGTTTCCATTACCAGCAGTAGCCGGATCAAATGTTCCTAATATTGCATCGGTTATTCCATTACCCGACCATGTTCCACCTAGAGTAGCTGCTGTTAAATTAACCGAAGCAGCATCTTCGCAGAATGGTCCTGCCGGAGTAATTGTTGTGTTTAGATATTCATCGACATGAATTGTAATATTGTCAGTATCAGAACATAGTCCGTTAGTAATCTGGTATTGAATTACAAAATCTCCATCTCCTGAAACTCCCGGGTGGAAAGTTCCGTTTGCAGGATTTGTAATTCCTGTTCCGGACCATGTTCCTCCTGTAGAAGCAGCCGTTAATGTAGTTGCCGCGCCATTATCACAAAATGGTCCTGCCGGAGTAATAGTTGCATCGAGGAAATCGTCAACTTGTATAGTGGTACTACTTGAGCTGGTGCAAGCTCCATTTGTGATTTCGTAACCGATTAAATGATTTCCATTACCCGCAGTAGCCGGATCAAATGTTCCTAATATTGCATCGGTTATTCCATTACCCGACCACGTTCCTCCAGGTGTAGCAGCTGTTAGGTTTACTGATACAGCATCTTCGCAGAAAGGTCCCGCAGGAGTAATAGTTGTATTTTGATATTCATCTACATGGATTGTAATATTGTCAGTGTCAGAACATAGTCCGTTAGTAATCTGGTATTGAATTACAAAATCGCCTTCTCCGGAAACTCCCGGGTGGAAAGTTCCGTTAGCAGGATTTGTTATTCCTGTTCCAGACCATGTACCTCCTGAAGAAGCAGCCGTTAATGTAGTTGCCGAGCCGTTATCGCAAAATGGACCGGCCGGAGTTATTGTCGCATCATACAGTTCATCAACCTGTATCGTGATACTACTTGAGCTACTACAAGCGCCATTTGTGATTTCGTAACCGATTAAATGGTTTCCATTACCAGCAGTTGCCGGATCAAATGTTCCTAATATTGCATCGGTTATTCCATTACCCGACCACGTTCCTCCAGGTGTAGCAGCTGTTAGGTTTACCGATACAGCATCTTCGCAGAATGGTCCTGCAGGAGTAATTGTTGTGTTTTGATATTCATCGACATGAATTGTAATATTGTCAGTATCGGAACAAGTACCGTTAGTAATCTGGTATTGAATTACAAAATCGCCTTCTCCGGAAACTCCCGGGTGGAAAGTTCCGTTAGCAGGATTTGTGATGCCGGTTCCCGACCATGTTCCTCCTGTTGATGCAGCCGTTAATGTTGTTGCCGAGCTGTTATCGCAAAATGGTCCTGCCGGAGTAATAGTTGCATCATAGAAATCATCAACTTGAATATTTGTATTGCTAGAGTTTGTGCACGCTCCCACTGTTAATTCGTATGTTATCAGATGATTTCCACCTCCTGCGGTAGAGGGGTTAAATGTCCCCAACACTGCATCAGTTATCCCTGTGCCAGACCAAGTTCCACCTCCGGTGGCAGCAACTAAATTTATAGCAGCATCGTTTTCGCAGTATGGTCCTACGGGAGTTATCGTGGTATTTGGAAGAGCGTCGATGTGTATAGTTTCAGTATCCGAATCAGAGCAAGTTCCATTTACAATATCATATTGAATAGCATGATCTCCAGGTCCGGCAACATTTGGATGAAACTGTCCTGTTGCAGGATTAACTATTCCGGCTCCAGACCATGTTCCTCCCGCATCAGCAGAGATTAGTGTTTGAATTGCATCATTTTCACAGAATGGACCGGCAGCAGTTATCGTTGCAGTAACACTTGCGTCAACGCTCATGTCAAAAGTGTCAATATTTGTACATGCGCCGGATATGATTGTATAAGTAATTACATGTGTTCCGTCGCCAGCTGTCGAAGGGTTAAATGTTCCAAGTATTGGGTCTGTTATGCCAGTCCCCGACCATGTTCCGCCAGCATCTGCAGCAGAAAAATTAAATGGTGCAGTATTTTCACATAGTGTAGCCACAGGAGTGATTATTGCACTAAGAGAATCATCTACCTGAATCATTTGAGTGTCAGTATCAAAGCAGGCAGGATTACCAACATCGTAGGTTATTGCATGAGCGCCAATACCTGCTACATTTGGATCAAATGTCCCATTAACAGGGTCTATAATTCCAACTCCCGACCAAATTCCGCCAGAGCTAACTGCTGCAAGAGTAATCAACCCGTCGCTGATACAATATGGACCAGTAGTTGTAATTGTTGCATCAACAGCTGCATCATAAACATATATTGTTATAGAACCAATTGTTGTACAATCTGCGTTGCTTACTGTATATAATATGTTATTTGCTCCATCATTGGCCACAGATGGATCAAAAGTTCCATTTACAGCATTTGTAATGCCCGTTCCAGACCAAACACCACCAGGTGTAGCAGCAGTTAAATTAACTGGAAGATCGTCGCTGCAAAACTCGCCGGGGTCGTTAATTGTTCCATCAGGAGCGAGCAAAACATCTATATCAGTATTATCCGAATCAGAACAGAGTCCGTTTACAACATTATATGTTATTGTAAAAGTTCCAACTCCTGCAACTGTTGGATTAAAGGTTCCAAGATTAATGTCAGTAATTCCCGATCCTGACCAAATTCCACCAGATGATACCGCGGTAAGATTAACTGGAGTATCAAATTGGCAAAATGGACCGGCAGGAGTAATTGTAGCATCAACTTCATCATCGACGTGAATAGTTATAGTGCCTTGTTCTGTGCACGCACCGTTTGTAAGATCATAGAATATTGTAAAATCGCCACCTCCTGCAGTTGCGGGATCAAATGTTCCTAATATCGCATCTGTTATTCCTGTTCCGCTCCATATACCACCAGGCGTTGTTGCTGTAAGGTTAACTGGTGCATCCGATTCGCAAAATGGTCCGGCTGCATTAACTGTAGCATCTGGTTCAGCACTTACTTCAATAATAAATGAGTCGGAATCGGAACAAACTCCATTACTGATGTTGTAATCAATAGTGTGAAATCCAACACCTGCAATTGCAGGGTCAAAAGTGCCATTTGCAGGGTTTGTTATACCTGTTCCACTCCAAATACCTCCAGGATCAGCTGCAACAAAATCAAATGCAGCATCCGATTCACAAACCGGTGCAACAGGAGTAATGGTTGCGTCAACATCATTATCGACATGAATATTTATCGAACCTTGTTCATTACAAGCACCATTTGTGAGATCATAAAATATTGTAAAATCGCCACTTCCTGAGACTGATGGGTCAAAAGTTCCATTAACAGCATCTGTTATTCCTGTTCCGCTCCATGTACCACCAGGCGTTGTTGCTGTAAGGTTAACTGGTGCATCCGATTCGCAAAATGGTCCGGCTGCATTAACTGTAGCATTTGGTTCAGAGCTTACTTCAATAATAAATGAGTCAGAGTCAGAACAAACGCCATTAGTTATATTGTAATCAATAGTATGAAATCCAACACCTGCAATTGCAGGGTCAAAAGTGCCATTTGCAGGGTTTGTTATTCCTGTTCCACTCCAAACACCACCTAAATCAGCTGCAACAAAATCAAATGCAGCATCCGATTCACAAACCGGTGCAACAAGAGTAATGGTTGCGTCAACATCATTATCGACATGAATATTTATCGAACCTTGTTCAGTACAAGCTCCGTTTGTAAGATCATAGAATATTGTAAAATCACCACTTCCTGCAGTTGCGGGATCAAATGTTCCTAATATCGCATCTGTTATTCCTGTTCCGCTCCAGATTCCACCCGGTGTTATTGCAGTAAGATTCACAGGAGCGTCTGATTCGCAAAATGGTCCGGC